>CAJMOO010000026.1 GCA_905215045.1 uncultured bacterium
AGGATCAGGAAGAGTTGCTACAATCATCGAGTAATTCTTACTTCTACGATTGAATTTAGGATAATATTTATGAGACTCAGAAAGTTTAGGCTTTCTGGGTCTTTTTTGTTGTGAGCAAATATAAAACAAGCTATAATAAAAGAGACACATTGGTCGTAAGGCAAAATTAATAGGAGGATCCGAATGAATCAAACATTAAAGCTGCCAGTTGGAATTGAGAATTTTGAAGATATTCGCAAGCTAGGATTTTATTATATAGATAAGACAAAATTAATTGAACAGCTCTTACAAAATTGGGGAAAAGTAAATCTGTTTACACGACCACGTCGTTTTGGAAAGACACTCAATATGAGTATGTTACGTACTTTTTTTGAAATTGGTATGGATAAATCACTTTTTGAAGGCCTATATATTTCTAAAAATAAAGAATTATGTGATGAATATATGGGTAAGTATCCAGTAATCTTTCTGTCATTGAAGGGAATCGATGGATTAACTTTTGAAGAAGCGATTATTCGGATTACAACGATTATTAAAAATGAAGCACGAAGACACCATTATCTAAAAAATAGTGATAAATTAATAGAAGAAGAGATTAAGCAATTTCAGAGCCTTTTAGATGGAAAAGCTGATGATATAACAGATAGTATCAGACTATTATCAGAACTTTTGTGCAAACATTATGGGAAGAAGACGATTATTCTTATTGATGAATATGATGTTCCGCTAGATAAAGCTTTTCAGAAAGGCTATTATGATGAAATGGTTGAACTCATGAGAGGTCTTTTGGGGCAAGTACTAAAAACAAATGATTTTCTACAATTTGCAGTTTTGACAGGATGTCTTAGAATTTCGAAAGAAAGCATTTTCACCGGACTTAATAATTTTGAAGTTTTATCTATTCTCAATGTTCAGTATGATGAATGTTTTGGATTTACCGATACAGAAGTGAAAAAGATTCTTAGCGATTATAATTTATCAGATCATTACCTTCAGATTAGGGAGTGGTATGATGGTTATCGTTTCGGAAATACAGATATCTATTGCCCATGGGATGTGATTCGTTATTGTAAAAGTCTATGTGCAGATCCCGATGCATTACCAGAAGATTTTTGGTCTAATTCTAGCGGAAATGAAATTGTTCGCAGATTTATAGATAAGGCAGATATTCAGACAAAGAATGAGATTGAGCGTTTGATCAGTGGAGAGTGTATTGAAAAGGAAATTGCAGAGGAGCTTACCTATAATGAGTTGGATAAGAGTATAGAAAATTTGTGGAGTGTGCTTTTTACAACAGGATATCTAACACAACAGGGACGAACTCAAAATGGTAAATATCTTTTGTCGATACCAAATACAGAGATAAGAAATCTATTTACAAAAAAGATCAAAGAATGGTTTAGTGATGTTTCAAAAAATGATGGAAAAACACTAGAAATATTTTGTAATGCGTTTATAGAGAAAAAACCAGAAAAAATTGAACAGCTTTTTGGAGATTATCTATGGAATACGATCAGTATAAGAGATACAGCAATCGCAAAAGAGAAGAAAGAAAATTTTTATCACGGAATTTTACTCGGTCTTCTTGGATATAAGTCAAGCTGGCTGATAAAGTCAAATGCAGAATCAGGAATCGGATACAGTGATATTCTGATAGAGGCCCCGGAGAATCGAACGGGAATCGTCATTGAATTAAAGTATGCCGAAGATGGAAATATGGATGCAGCGTGCAAGCAGGCTTTAAAACAGATTGAAGATAAAGACTATATTGCTAAATTGAAGCAAGATGGAATGCGAAATTTCATTAAATATGGTGTTGCTTGTTATAAGAAAGACTGTAAAGTCATGATTTATGAAGAATAAAAACAACTGATAATGGGAGATATAAATATGGGGAAAGAAACATTTGAAGGAAAGAAAACTCATTGCACGATAGGAATAATTGGATATCGAGGTCATGGAAAAACGACTTTAACAGATGCAATCAAAAAAACTCTTACAACAAGAGAAGAGAGAAATATAAGCTTGACATCTAGCATTGAATATGGAGCTATCCTAGTAGTATCTGCAATAGATGGAATCATGTCACAAACGGCAGAACAGATTATGATTGCTCATCATATGGGAATGCAACATATCGTAGTATTTATGAATAAATGTGATATGGTAGATGATATGGAAATGCTGGAATTGGTAGAAATGGGGATTCGTGACCAGCTATATCAGTGCGGATTTGTTGGATCTGATATTCCGTTTATCTATGGATCTGCTTTAAAAGCCCTTGAAGATCCAGATGGAGAATGGGGAGATAAGATCATGGAATTGATGGATGCGGTGGATAAATACATTCCAGATTCACAGCCTGAAATGGATCAAGCTTCCTCTATACATACAAAGTTTACAGCAGAAGTATACATGTTAGATATCAATGAAGGTGGACGAGACACAGGATACTTTGATGGTGACCGTCTGCAGTTTTATTTCAAAACGACAGATGTAACAGGAGAGATTCAATTGCCAATAGAAATAGATATGGCTATGCCAGGGGAAACACTGGATATAACAATTGAATTAATTCAACCAATTAAGATAACAGAAGAAGAACCTTTTATCATTCGTAATGATGAATGTACGGTTGGATTGGGAAGAATTTCTACAATCATCGAGTAATTCTTACTTCTACGATTGAATATGATAATTTTCAAAGACTCAGAAAGTTTAGGCTTTCTGGGTTTTTTTTCTATGTTATACTAAAGCTATCAATTGTAAGAAGGGAGAAACGTATGAAGAAAAGTAAAAATTTAAAAAGAATAGGGGCTGTGATGCTTTCGTTGGTATTAGCAGTATCAACAGTATTTACAACAACTGCTGTTTCTGAAAAGAAGGTTTCTGCACAAGCAGAGATAAAAAATAAGAAACAGCTGCAAAGATAGGCATTAGCTACAAAGTTATTATCAGATGGAGAAAAATACTTTGATCAAACTAAAGCTGATAATAAGATAAGTGATAAAACAGCGGCAATTTATACAGCAATAGAGTATATCTGGAATGAAGATGGGGATACAGTATCTGTGAATGTTTTTTGCGACAGTGTAAAGAATTATTTTGCAGGATGTGATGACTTTAATGCAGAAAAATTAGCTGCAATTGGTGAGAATAATTACTTTGAATATAAGAGTGGTGATTCAAAGGTAACACTTAAAACCATGCAGGCAGCTGGAGGAACACAGGAATGTACCTATATCGGTGAGAAAGAACATACTGACGGTTCAAAAACAATGTATGGTGTATGGACAGATCCAGATCCAGCACCAGGAGATCCAGAAACACCATATTATGTAGCCTTAGATATTGCAGAAAACGGACAGATGACAGCATATCGAAAATTAAAAGATGGTAGTCAATTGAATGTGGATATCTATAAATTCAATGAGAATGGCGATTATGTAGTGTCTTATACAACTGAAAGTGGAAAAGCATTTATACCAGATGAAGAAGAAGCAGATTTTTCTTACAATATTCAAATCATAGATAAAGAAAAAAGCGAAACACCAATTCAGTTTGAAGATAGAACTCTTGAAGATAATAGTTTCAATCTGAATTTGGAAAGTGAAGATACAAGCATTGTAGATATAGATTATCATAGAATTATAGCAAAAGATAAAAAGGGAACAACTAATATTAAATATAACATCAGATCTGCAGAGAGCGGTAATGTAATTTATAGTGGATCAATTCCATCCACCGTATATTCTATTTCTATTGATGAAGAAAATTATTATGGAATTTATTTATTACCAGGAGAAAGTAGACAGGTAACAGCAAATATTGAAGGTTATAATGGACCAGTTTCATATCAGTGGACATCAGCAGAATGTAAGATTGACAATCAGCTAGGAAAAACTTGTAAAATCACAGCTCCATCAAAAGAAGGAAATCCAACGATTGTTGTTCAGGCATTTACTGGTGATGGAGAGTGGATTGGCGTAAAAGAGGAAGAAATCAAAGTTGCAGATTGTAAATTATCATTTAGCTACAGAAAATTTTTTGGTGATCATTCAGAACCAGCATCAGGAGATACTCTGAAAGTAGGAGAAGCTTATTGGTTTTCACTGGATGGTGCAAGTTTTGCATGGGATTATGGAAATGGAAATAGAAACGATTCAAAGAGACAGACTTTCTATACTATGGACTTTGAGTTAAATGGAAAGCATTTGATAGCAACAGATACAGAGGAAAATCTTAGTAATGATGAACTGAGTCTTTCAATCGGAGCAGGTGGAGGATTCCCAAATCGCATTATCAAACCAAAGAAAGCTGGAACATTAACGATCACAGGAACAATTTATCGAAATGGAAAATTCTTCCGTGATGTTAAAAAGTCATATAAAGTAGAAGGTAATACACCATCTCCAACACCAGTAGAAGGTAACACACCATCTCCAGCACCAGTAAATAAACCAACAAAACCAGCCAAAGTAACAGTCAAAACAACAAAACTAAAAAGTGCAAAAAATGCCAAAGGCAAAAAAATAGTTGTAAAATGGAAAAAGAACACAGCTGGAAACGGATACCAGATCCAGTATTCCACAAGCAAGAAATTTGCCAAAGGAAACAAAACAAAGACGATCAGCAAGAACAAAACGACAAGCTACACAATTAAGAAGCTGAAAAAGAAAAAGACATACTATGTACGTATCCGTACCTACAAGAAGGTTTCTGGAAAGACATACTACTCTGGATGGAGCAGTGTAAAAAAAGTTAAGATCAAAAAATAAATATCAGATCAAATAAAAATAGTGTCAAGATCAATAAAAATCTTGGCACTATTTTACGTTAGAAAAATCTATCGTATTTTGCAATCAATTAATTTTTAATATAAGGAACCATCACTTCCAGAATCTCAAGCACATGATCTCTCTGTGATGGATTAAGTTCAGCTGCAATTTCCATCAATTGATTATTGTGATGAGCAGGGGTATCAACATCAAATATTCTTTGCCCATCACCAAATAAAAGATAATCAGCAGATACATCCAATGCAGTAGTAAGAGAAGCAAAACTATGAATAGACATGGCTTTGCGTCCAGCTTCGATTTCATAGATATAATGCTGACTGACACCAGCTTTTTCAGCAAGCATTTCCTGTGTCAGATCTTGCCCTTTTCGGGTAAGTTTGATGCGTTTTCCTAATTCTTTTAAATCGATTTTCATAAAATACCTCCATAAAAAATAGTATTACCAGGAGCTATGAAAAACCACTATCCAGCAGTGATAGTGACGACTATAAATATTGCTGATAGCAACATTGAATGTTATGATAGATAGGAAAATGAGAAAAAACGAGAAAGAAGGAGTCATGCAGAGAGAAAACGAGCGTATTATCTATCATTTGATGCATTTTAATGAGAAGGATAAGGAGTGGAGTGAGAGACCATATTTACTCTTGGAAGATATGGCAATTGTTTTTGATATTCTTGATCTGGATGATCGATCCATACAAAGAATCGATCATAAAAAGGCAAACAAAGAACAATGGTCGGATCAGTTTTTATGGGAGAGTGCAAAGAAGAATACAAAACAGTTTCTGCCTGCTAAATTTGAGCCTGTATATAAAGATTTTCGAGGACATACCGAAGACAGACCGGTATTTATGGTGTCAAACAAAATACAGAGATATGGAGCAGGTGTGATTTGCTATGAAGATTTTCTAGGCGACATTTCAAGAAAATATAATAAGAGTTTGTATCTTCTGCCAACCAGTATTCATGAAATGTTATTACTGTTTGATGACGGAGAAGATCAGGAAGAGGATTTATTGCATATACTAGAGAAGTCTGATCAGCAATTAAGCAAAGAAGAATTTCTGTCCGATAATATCTATTATTATGACAAATATATGGGAGAGTTGATCAGTTTATTTTAATGTTGAAGTTTTGGTACGAATAACGTATGATAAAGAAAACTGACCAAACAAAGAAAGGGGTAGAGCTCATGATACCAGGGATCGTAATCGGAGTGATCGTGCTTGTCATTGTGATATGGCTGATCAGTTCCTACAATGGATTTGTAACATTAAGAAATAAGACAGAAGAGGCATTTTCAGCAATCGATGTGTCATTAAAGAAGCGTTATGACTTGATTCCAAACTATGTAGAAACCGTCAAAGGTTATGCGAAACACGAATCAGAGACATTAGAGAAAGTCGTAGTCGCAAGAAATCAGGCGATGACAGCGACAAATATCGATGATAAGATCAAACAGGAAAATGTACTGTCAGGAGCACTGAAATCTTTATTTGCAGTGTCTGAAAGCTATCCAGAATTAAAAGCTAATGAGAACTTTAATAAATTGCAGGATCAGCTCCAGAGATTAGAAGAAGAGATCGCAGGTTCCAGAAGATATTATAATGGAGTTGTAAACCGCTATAATACCAAGACAGAATTATTCCCAGGCAATATCATCGCAGGAATTTTTGGATTTAAGAGAAAACCATTATTTGAAGTTTCGAATGAATCTGAGCGTGAGAATGTACAAGTAAAATTCTAAGGAACGGACAGGGGGAAAGCACTATGAGAAAGTGGATCACCTGTACCATAATGGCAGTCATGATGGCTGCCATGATTTTTATGGGGACAGGAAACAATGTGTTTGCAAATGATGAAGTCACTTATGATTCTAATATGCAGACAAAGAAATTTGATGTAGATGTCAAAGTCGGAGAAGATGGAAGTTATACAGTAACAGAGAATATCAAAGTCAAGTTTGTCAATCCGAGGCATGGAATTTATCGTTATATCCCATACAAAGGGAAGGTGATAACAAGCGATAAAAATGGAGATCAGAAAAAACTACTTTATTATGCGGATTTTACACTGTTATCAAATGACAGTAAGACAGATGTAGATGAAGATTCTGACGGTAATAATCGGGTATTGAGGTTTGGTTCTGCGGACTATACCGTAAGTAAAGGAAACTATAGATTTACGTATCAACTGATCCCTAAATATCAGGGAGATACCTACGATTATTTGTACTACAATATTTTCCCGACACTTTGGAGAAATAAGATTCCAGAAGGAAGTACTTTTACAATTCATTTTCCAAAGAAAACAGATCTTAAGGGCGTAAATTTCTATTATGGACGTTATGGGGAATCAAAGTATGCAAAAGATGTGATCACTTTGAAATATGATGAGCAGAAGAACCAGATTAAAGGAACATTAAAGAAGACACTGCCATTTAAAAATGGATTAACATGCTACAGTGATCTGGGTGATGGATATTTTACAGCAAAACATGAGATCGGAGCGGATCGATGGATTTTTAGACTATCAATAGGAGTTCTTGTGATCACAGCTGCCTTATTTGTTTTGTTCGGACGTGATGAAAAGATCATCCCATCGATTCAATATCAGCCGCCAGAAGGAATGGACAGTGCAGTTGTCGGATATGTTCTGGACGGTTCTGTGGATGATAAGGATATTATTTCTTTGATCCTTTATTGGGCCGATAAGGGCTACCTGAAGATGAAGGAAAAAGGTCAAAAGGACATGGAATTTATCAAACTCAAAGATATTCCAGACTCAGAACCAAGATATCAGAAAACAATGTTTGAAGCTTTATTTAAGAACAGAAAAAAAGTGAAAGCTTCTTCTTTACAGTACAAATTTGCAGATACCGTGCAGGTAGTGAAAGATGATATCAAATATGATTATAAGAAAAATATTTATGCAACATCCTCGAAAGTTGCAAGGATCGTATCCTTTGTATTGTTGCAGCTTCCAATCTGTTTATTTGCATTTATTATGATGATATTTAGTCCAGATGGGATCTTAAATCTGATCCTTCCATTGATGGCGTGGGTATTGTATTTTATAGGAATGTTTCTTGCATGTCACAGTGTAGATAAATGGTATGCAATTTCAAAGGGAGCAAGAACGGGACTTCCGATCGCATCGGCAGTATTGTCTATTCTTGGATTTATTTTCTATGGATTATATTATTATGTGAAGATACAAAGAGGAGAATTATTTGATTTCTTCCATGTGTATCTTGTGATCGTTGCAGTATCATTTATCGGAGTGATCCTGACTGCATTTATGAAGAAGAGAACCCATCAATGTGTGGAATGGATGGGATATCTAGCAGGACTTCGTGATTTTATTGAAACTGCGGAATTAGACCGAATGAAGGTATTGGCGAAAGATCATCCAGACATGTTTTATCATATTCTGCCTTATTCCATGGTATTTGGGTTGTTTGATCTTTATGCAAAGAAACTGGATGCATTAAAACTTCCTGCGCCAGACTGGTATGTCTATGGCGGCAGTGATCCTTATTTCCATTATTATATGATGGGGCACTATATGGATCATGTGGTCTCTGAGAACCTGACAGTTGTAGAACCATCAGAATCTGGAGGAGTTGGAGAATTCTTTTCTGGAGGAGATGGAGGATTCTCAGGAGGCGGCTTCGGAGGCGGAGGAGGCGGCAGTTGGTAGTTCGCTTCATATAAACTATTTGGTGACACGCTCTCGCTCGGATTCGCACGTAGCGGACACTAAATCCGACTGTGGATAATTTTCTCTTTATAGAAGTTTATATTTTCTTTAGAATTGTTTAGATTTAGAATATTGAATGGAGTGGGGATTTTGATATACTTAAGACATAGTTTTTCATATATATTTTAATCCTCTCTTTTCATTAGATTGGGCTGCAGAAGCAGCCCATTTTTTATTTCATAGGAAATTTCGATGAAGTCTCTTCTGCAAAAAAATAGCTAAAATGTTACAAAAATGTTTCATTCTTTTGATTTTCTGTTATACTAAAGAAAATTGAAAGTCAATTTGACGAGCTATTTGATTAGGAGGAGCGACATGATAAAAGGGCTTACAGATAAAGAAGTTAAGGAATCGAGAGAGAAGTTTGGTTCCAATGAGATTCCAGATTCAGAACCTACGACGTTTTGGCAGGAGTTTAAAGAGACGTTTCAGGATCCGATGATCCGGATCTTGCTTGCGATCGCGGTGTTGATGATCGTGATGTTTTTCTTTGGATATGCGGAGATTTATGAACCGATGGGGACGATCATTGCGGTGTTGATCGTTGCTTTTGTTACGGCAAAGACAGGGGTTGCGAGTGATACAAAGTATCGAGAGTTGAAGGAGAGTACGAAGAAGGATCAGTGTAAGGTACACAGAAATGGTGTGATTGCAGTGATCGATGTTGATGACGTGGTTGTTGGGGATCAGGTTTTATTGCAATCTGGGGATAAGATTCCTGCGGATGGTATTTTGCATACAGGAAACCTGAAAGTCAATAATTCTGCTTTAAATGGAGAAGCAGAGGAGTGTGAGAAGAAAGCAGCCGGAGAGGGTGTTTATCTTGCAGAAGAGATTACAGGAGATACATTTGTTGATTCATATTCTCTGTTTCGTGGAGCTGTGATCTTTGATGGTGAAGGTATAATGGATGTTCAGAAGGTTGGACTTCATACGATGATGGGGAAGATGGCTGAGGAGATGCAGGAAGAAGAACCAGATTCTCCATTGAAGGTAAAACTTTCAAAACTTGCTGATCAGATATCGAAGTTTGGATATATCGGTGCGATCGTGATCGCAGTTATGTATTTTGTATATTTTATTATAATGGCAGGTGGATTTCAGGCATATTTTTCTATGGGACCAGCAAAGGTCGTGCAGGATTTGATCGATGCAGTGTCACTTGCGGTTGTGATCATTGTATGTGCAGTACCAGAAGGATTGCCGCTTATGATATCTCTTGTATTAATGCAAAATACAAGTAAAATGTTAGATCATAATGTATTAGTTCGTAAGGCAGAAGGAATTGAGACAGCAGGATCTTTAAATATTTTATTCAGTGATAAGACAGGAACGATCACAAAGGGAGAATTGGAAGTTGTAGATTTCTTTACAGCGGATGGAACTTCAATTTCTGCAAATGAATTAAGACATCATGGGAAGGTAAAAGGGCTGTTAGATCTTGCAATCGGGAAGAATACACAGGCGATGTTTGATGTTTATCATAAGGTCATTGGTGGAAATGCAACGGATCAGGCGTTGTTGAAATTTATTGGTGAAGAGACATTTTGTATGTTGGATGGGAATGACGGATGTAAGGTCAGTGCCCATCAAGGATTCAATTCTTCCAATAAGTTCAGTCAGGCGAGAATTGAGAGCATAGGCAAGACATTTTATAAAGGAGCACCCGAACGATTGCTTGCAAAAGCAACAAAATATTTAGATGGTGATGGACAGATCAAAGAAATCGATCAGAAAGCATTAAATCAAAAGATTGACTCTCTGGCAGCGAAAGCAATGCGTGTTCTTGCTTTTGGATATTCAGAAAAAGAGCTTGTGAAGAATCAGATCAACGACGACCTTGTGATCATTGGACTAGTGGCGATCAGAGACGATGTCAGACCATCAGCCAAAGATGCCATCAGGCAGGTACAGGAAGCTGGAATTCAGGTTGTTATGATCACAGGAGACCGCCTGGAGACGGCAGTAGCAATCGCGAAAGATGCAGGATTGTTAAAAAATGAATCAGATAGAGCTTTATCTTCTGCACAGTTAAATCAGATGAGTGATGAGGAAGTCAAAGCTATTTTACCGCAGATCCGTGTGATCGCAAGAGCATTGCCAACGGATAAGTCAAGAATGGTGCGCCTGTGTCAGGAAATGAATCTTGTTGTAGGTATGACAGGTGATGGAGTGAATGACTCCCCAGCATTGAAACGTGCAGATGTTGGATTTGCAATGGGAAGTGGAACAGAGGCTGCGAAAGAGGCAGGAAAGATTGTTATTTTGGATGATAACTTCTCATCAATCAAGGATGCAATCTGGTATGGAAGAACGATCTATCATAATATCTTGAAGTTCTGTAAATTCCAGTTAGTGATCAATGTGACAGCAGTTGTTGTCAGTGCAGTTGCACCATTTTTGGGAATAGAAGAACCATTAAAAGTCACACATTTATTATTTGTAAACCTTGTGATGGACGGGCTTGGAGCAATGATGCTTGGAAATGAACCAGCACTTTCAAAATATATGAAAGAAGCACCGAGAAGACGTGATGAGGGTATTATCAGCAAAGACATGATGACGCAGATAGGATTTATGGGGATATGGCTGGTTATATTAAGTTTCTTATTCTTAAAATTACCAGTGATCACGAATCTATTTGATAATAAAGCACAGCATTTAACAGCATATTTTGTTTTATTTATCTTTAGTGCATTATTTAACGGATTTAATGTCAGGGATGAACGATTTGGGATTTTCAAAAGATTAAATGAGAACCCGGATTTTCTGAAAGTATTTTTTATTATCATGCTGGTACAGATTATGATCGTAAACGCAGCGGCAATTCCATTTCAAGTATTTATATGGATCGGAAAGATGTTTAGTTGTATTCCATTTGGAGCAAAAGGCTGGATTGTTACAGTATTGTTATCAATGACGATGATTCCTGTGGATTGTCTGAGAAAATTTCTGTTTGGTTGTGGAAAATAGGCGAGGTTTTTATGATGAAAATAGTAGTAGCGATTGATTCACTAAAAGGAAGCTTAACATCAATTCAGGCGGGAGAAGCTATAGAAAAAGGAATAAAAAAAGTCGATTTAGAAGCAGAAGTAGTCATAAAACCTCTTGCAGATGGTGGAGAAGGATGCTTAGATGCCCAGACAGCGATGGGAAAAGCACCAATCGGAGTAGCGAAACTTGCGAAGAAATATGGGAAATTAGTCTTGGGATTCTCAGGGGCAGTGACCAAAGGTGCAACTGCTTGCAATGAAGCAGGGATTGATGCATATTTTCCAATTGTAAGATCTGCGGTATCATTAGAAGATGCTATGAAGAAGAAAAATGCACAGGAGAATTTGATAGATACGGTAGAGCAAGTGTTCCGTGTGATAAAAGCATTAAAATAAAAATATCGTAAGTAAAAAATAGTGAGATAAGAATAAATAAAAATTCTGGTCTCACTATTTTTGTATGAATATATTGCTTTTTACAAAAAATATATTTCAAAAGTTTGTTAATTATAATAAAATAAAGCAAAAAAATGCAGAAATTATATAAAATTAAAAAGTTTTATACATTAATTGCATAAAACTATTGAAAATAATAAAATAAAAAGCTAAAATATAATAAAACTTATAAAAGGAGGATGGTAAAATGGTAAGCAAGAGAATCAGTCGTGATGATTATTTAAATAAGTTAATTGCATTTAAAGATAAGCAGTTGATTAAAGTTATTACTGGAATCCGAAGATGTGGAAAATCTACAATTATGGAAATTTATCAGGATTATTTGCAAAAAGAAATGAATGTAACAAAGAAGCAGATTATAGCAATAAATCTTGAGGATTATGATTTTTACGATTTGAGAGATCCTAAAAAACTTTATGCATATATCAAAGAACGATTACTGCCAGATCAAATGAACTATATATTTTTGGATGAAATTCAGCAATGTGAAGATTTTCCAAGAGTTGTAGATAGTTTGTATATAAAGAATAATGTTGATTTATATGTGACAGGTTCAAATGCTAATATGTTATCATCTGAAATTGCAACATTATTATCTGGAAGATATGTAGAAATTAAAATGCTGCCATTGTCCTTTAAAGAATATGTAGAAAGTACTGGGAATGAGAATGATCTACAAAGAAAATATACAACATATCTTGAAAATAGTTCCTTTCCATATGCATTGGAGTTAGCTGGACATCCGAAAGAAATCAGAGATTATCTAGATGGAATTTATAATACGATTATAGTGAAAGATATTGCACAAAGACATAAGATCACGGATACGATGATGTTGGAAAGTGTTACGAGATTTATTTTTGATAATATAGGAAACCAATTATCCACGAAAAAGATCGCAGATACAATGACTTCCGATGGAAGAAAAATAGATGTAAGAGCAGTAGAAAAATATTTGGCTGCATTTATGGAAAGTTATGTTATATATCAGGCAAAAAGATATAATATCAAAGGAAAACAATATTTAAAAACATTGGAGAAATATTATGTTGCAGATATTGGATTAAGATATATGTTATTAGGAAGCAGATCAACGGATGTTGGGCATATATTGGAAAATGTTATATATTTGGAATTAATTCGAAGAGGATATGACGTATATGTAGGAAAACTTGATGATTTGGAAGTTGATTTTGTTTGTATGGATCAAAAAAGAACCATCTATTATCAGGTAGCTGCTACAGTACGGGATGAAAAAACATTAAAGAGAGAATTATTGCCGCTTCAAAAGATCCATGACCATTATCAAAAGATTTTGTTAACACTGGATGAAGATCCAGAAGCGGATTATGAAGGAATCAGAAGAATCAATGCGCTTGACTGGCTGATTGGAAAAACAGAATAAGAAATCGGCCAGAATCTTAAGGTGCCATGTGATATTGTAAAACGATGCACGACAGATTTCTAAAAACATAAACTTTTACATGAAAATCTTTCAAAACTATTGAAAACTACAAACCAAAAGGTATAAAATCGTACCTAAGACCAAAATAAACGTAACGATTGCTAACAGTTACAAAAGAATGATTTTAAGAAAAAAGTTTGGGGGAATACAAGAGATGTATAATATCGTATCAAAATTACTGATCTACGGTGACATGGACGAAGAATCTATCTTAATGCAGTTAAGCGACATTTTCCGCTGCATGGACGAAGGATCACAGACAAAAGATGTTTTAAGAACAAGAGTATTTAAACAGGTAAAGAGAATCTTAGAAGTTGCAACAGATTACGCATTTGACAAGAATCTGTGGCACAACTATTTAACATACTTACTGATCACAAATGAAAATCCATTCAGTATCACATGCGAGAAAGTCGGAGCAAGTGAAGGAAGTGTCAACCACTTTGCAAAGAGTGATTTTAAGGCATTTAAAGAATTATTTGACTTTGACTTTAGCAGAATCGAAGATGAATTAGGTGTAGATTGCTTCAGCAGAATCTCTGATTATCAGGCAATCGGTAAACCAGAATTAATGTACAATAAGAATGTCAGCGAGAAAGTTCAGGCATTAAGCGAGAGATTAGAGACAGCCAAAGATGAGAATGAATTCTTTGACATGGTCACAGACTTCTACAAAGCCTATGGAGTTGGTATGTTCGGTCTTAACAAAGCATTCCGTATCGAAGAATGTGGAGACAACAACATCCGCTTCCGTGCGATCAACAACATGGATAAAGTCGTATTATCTGACCTTGTTGGATACGAGATTCAGAAACAGAAACTTGTTGAGAATACAGAAGCATTTGTAGAAGGAAGGAAAGCAAACAACGTTCTGTTATTTGGTGACAGTGGTACAGGTAAATCCACAAGTATCAAAGCGATCGTTAATGAATACTATGATCAGGGTCTGCGTATGATCGAGATCTACAAACATCAGTTTAAAGATCTTTCCAATGTGATCGCACAGATCAAGAACAGAAACTACAGATTCATCATCTACATGGATGACCTTTCTTTCGAAGAATTTGAGATTGAATACAAGTTCTTAAAAGCAGTCATCGAAGGTGGAGTGGAAACAAAACCAGAAAACATCTTAATCTACGCAACATCCAACCGCCGTCATCTGATCAAAGAGACATGGAATGACAGATCCGATGTAGAAAACAGCAACGGAATGCACAGATCCGATACAATGGAAGAAAAATTATCTCTGGTAAACCGTTTTGGTGTTACGATCAACTACTCAAAACCAAGTCAGAAAGAATACTTCGAGATCGTTTTCGAACTTGCCCGCAAAGCAGGAATCAAGATGGGAGAAGATGAACTGAAACTCGAAGCAAATAAATGGGAATTAAGCCACGGAGGAATCTCTGGACGTACTGCACAGCAGTTTATTAATCATTTAATGGGACTTCAGGCTTAAAAATCATAGGAATTACATAGTTTAAGAACTTTCTGCATGGAAAAGATGCAGAAAGTTCTTTTTTTCTATATGGAACCCTTGCGAAAGAATTTGTCTTTAGGCTATAATAAACATAAGTATGTAGATACATGCACAAGATGATATTTTATAGAAGAAACAGAAAGTGAGAATATACAATATGTGGTTAGCAGACCAATGGAAAGACTATGAAGTCTTAGATACATCAAATGGTGAGAAACTAGAACGCTGGGGAGATTATTTTCTGGTAAGGCCAGACCCACAGGTTCTATGGGACACTCCAAAGAAGTTAAGACAGTGGAAGAAGCCAAACGGCCATTATCACAGAAGTCACAAAGGCGGCGGACAGTGGGAATTCTTTGATCTCCCTAAGACATGGGATATTCAGTACAAAGAATTAAAATTCCACCTACAGCCATTCAGCTTCAAACATACAGGATTATTCCCAGAACAGGCAGTGAACTGGGACTGGTTTTCAGATAAAATCAGAAAAGCAAATCGTCCAGTAAAAGTATTAAATTTATTTGCCTACACAGGAGGGGCAACACTTGCAGCGGCAGCAGCAGGAGCATCAGTCACACACGTTGACGCATCCAAAGGTATGGTAAACTGGGCAAAGGAGAATGCACAGCTTTCTGGATTAAGAGAGAAACCAATTCGATGGTTAGTCGATGACTGTGTGAAGTTTGTAGAACGTGAGATCCGAAGAGGTAATCATTATGATGGGATCATCATGGACCCTCCATCTTATGGAAGAGGACCAAAGGGTGAAATCTGGAAGATCGAAGAGAAGATTTATCCATTCATTGAACTATGTACAAAGATTCTGTCCGATGACCCATTATTCTTCCTTGTAAACTCCTATACAACAGGTTTACAGCCAGCAGTTTTAACTTATATGTTAGAGACTCAGGTAGCAGCGAAATTTGGTGGAAAAGTAGTCTCAGATGAGATCGGATTACCAGTTTCATCCAACGGATTGGTCCTTCCATGTGGGGCATCTGGACGCTGGGAAAAGTAAGTTCTTAAGATTTACTGAAATTTCGCAGAATATGTAAAAAATCGTTGAATTTTCTTGGAAAATGTTTATAATAAGAGAGTATGTGTACGTGTGTAGAACTGCACGTATACGGATAAAGTAGAAATAACATAATAATGATAGATAAGAGAAAGCGAAAGGGGAATTTTTGCTATGGCAGCAGGAACAGATATTGGAATTGATTTAGGAACCGCCAGCGTATTAGTTTACGTCAAAGGAAAAGGTGTAGTATTAAAAGAGCCATCTGTAGTGGCATTTGATAGAAATACAAACAAGATCAAAGCGATCGGAGAAGAAGCACGTTTAATGTTAGGAAGAACACCAGGTAATATCGTGGCAGTTCGTCCATTACGTCAGGGAGTTATCTCTGATTATACAGTTACAGAGAAGATGTTAAGTTATTTTATCAGCAGAACAGTTGGTAAGTCTTTATTTGGAAGAAAACCTCGCATCAGTGTTTGTGTACCAAGTGGTGCAACTGAAGTAGAGAAGAAAGCCGTAGAAGATGCAACATATCAGGCAGGAGCAAGAGAAGTTTCCATCATCGAAGAGCCAGTAGCAGCAGCGATCGGTGCAGGAATCGACATTGCAAAACCTTGTGGAAATATGATCGTTGATATCGGTGGTGGTACAGCTGATATCGCAGTTATCTCTTTAGGTGGAGTCGTAGTAAGCAACTCTATCAAAGTAGCTGGAGATGACTTTGACGAAGCAATCGTACGTTTCATGCGTAAGAAACATAACTTATTAATTGGAGAACGTACAGCAGAAGAGATCAAGATCAATGTAGGTACAGTATACAAACGCCCAGAAAATCTTACAATGGACGTTCGCGGACGTAACCTTGTAACAGGACTTCCAAAGACAGTGACTGTGACATCTGAAGAAACAGAAGAAGCTTTAAGAGAACCTGCATACCAGATCGTAGACGCAGTACACAATGTACTGGAGAGAACTCCACCAGAATTAGCAGCTGATATTTCTGATCGTGGAATCGTTTTAACAGGTGGTGGATCTTTAATTCAGGGATTAGAAGAACTGATCGAAGAGAAGACTGGAATCAACACAATGACAGCAGAAGATCCTTTAACAGCTGTAGCAATCGGTACAGGAAAATATATCGAATATTTAGCAGATGATGATAAAAAATCAAAGAACAAATAATCATTAGAGATTCAAAGAGGCCAGGATGGCAATTCATCCTGGCCTTAATTCACGTTATACTGTAGATCAGAAGAAAGGAGAGAAAACAATGGCATATTTGAAAGGATACGTAGATCATATACGTTTTCGGAATGAAGATAACGGATATACTGTATTAAGCCTTGATGTCGATGGAGATGAAGAGACTGTCGTTGGATCATTTCCTTTCTTAAATGATGGAGAATACATATCTTTGGAAGGAGATTATGTCGATCACCCAGTGCATGGACCACAATTTCAGATGAGAACTTATGAGATTGTGGCTCCAGATGATATTGACAGTATGGAACGCTATTTAGGTTCCGGAGCGATCAAAGGAGTCGGACCTGCACTTGCAAAACGTATTACAAAGAAGTTTAAGATGGATACCTTTCGAGTTATCGAAGAGGAGCCAGAACGTCTTGCAGAAGTAAAAGGAATCAGCGAGAAGAAAGCCAGAGCGATCGCCGTGGAATTCAGTGAGAAGCAGGAAATGCGTCAGGCGATGATGTTTTTGTCTGGATATGGAATCAATAATAACCTCGCTGTGAAGATTTATAAAGAATATGGGGATCATTTGTATACGATCATTCAGGAAAATCCATATAAGATGACGGATGATATTGCAGGAGTCGGATTTAAGATCGCAGATGAGATCGCGAAGAAAGTCGGGATCGGAAGTAACTCAGATTACCGCATCATTTCTGGGATTTTTTATACCTTAATGAGGGCACTAAATGAAGGTCATGTATTTTTGCCAAAACGTATTTTGTGCAGAAATGCAGCTCATATCTTAGGGGTGACACCAGAAGATATTGAAGAGCATTTATTAGAAATGATGATCGATCGCAAGATCGTCATTGAAGAGGATGAAGAGACAAGAGTTTACGCAGCACCACAGTATCATATGGAAGTCAATACGGCAAGAATGCTGCTGGATTTAAATATCCATTATGATGTTTCCGTTTCTGAGGTGGAGACAATGATCGCAATGATCGAAGAGACAGAGCAGATCACATTTGCTGAAAAACAGAAAGAAGCGATTCATGCAGTGGCACAGGATAGTATCGTTGTCTTAACCGGAGGTCCGGGAACTGGTAAGACGACAACGATCAATGGAATGATCCAGTATTTTGAACATGAAGGATTGGATATTCGTTTGGCAGCACCAACAGGAAGAGCAGCAAAGCGTATGACAGAGGCAACGGGATATGAAGCAATGACGATTCATCGTATGTTAGAGATCAATGGGGAAGCTGACAGGGAACGTGACATGAAAAAGGGAAATGCATCCATGTTTGAACGCAATGTGGGTAATCCATTAGAAACGGATGTGATCATCATTGACGAAATGTCCATGGTAGACCTATATCTGATGAATGCACTTCTGCAAGCTATGGTGCCTGGAACAAGATTGGTCATTGTAGGAGATGCCAATCAGTTGCCATCGATCGGTGCTGGAAATGTCTTAAAAGATATGATCGCATCAGGACAGTTTAAAGTCGTGGAATTAAACCAGATCTTCCGTCAGGAAGAAGGTAGCCATATCGTAAGAAATGCCCATCTGATCCATCAGGGAAGACCAGTTGAATTAGATAATAAGAGCCGAGATTTTTTCTTCTTACAGAGAAATAATATTCAGGATGTACTGGGAGTTTTAGTATATTTAGTACGGGATAAACTACCAGGATATGTCCATGTGAAACCATATGATATCCAGATCTTAACACCAATGCGAAAAGGTGAACTTGGTGTTGAGAGGCTCAATCAGGTCATGCAGCAATATTTGAATCCACCATCTGATGAGAAGAAAGAAAAAGAGATCGCCTTTGGATTATTCCGGGAAGGTGACAAAGTCATGCAGATCAAGAACAATTATCAGATTGAATGGGAAATGCGAAATAGCAAAGGATTCACCGTAGATAAGGGAGTTGGAGTATTCAATGGTGATATGGGAATCATCACAGAAATCAATGATTACACAGAGAAGATTACAGTCTTATTTGATGAGACGAGGGAAGTCCAGTATCCGTATGCAAGTCTTGATGAATTAGAACTTGCATATGCAGTCACGATCCACAAATCACAGGGAAGCGAATACCCAGCGGTTGTGATGCCGATCTTAAGCGGACCAAGAGTATTATTCCACAGAAACCTTTTGTATACAGGAGTCACAAGAGCAAAAAACTGTTTAACGATCGTAGGAGACAGAAATATGTTATTTTCCATGATCCAGAATGTCAATGAGCAACGGAGGTATACAACCCTTGCACTGCGTTTAGATCAGATCGCAAATGAATCCGAAGAAAGCGGTCCGATGGATGATCTTGGAATCTAAAAAGTAAAAAATAAAGAGAAAAATGCCAGAAACCGTCATCTTTTAGAGGACGGTTTTTCTTGTTTGAAGTCCTTTTCAAACCTTATAATGAAGGGGAGGAAAGGAAGGGACATATGAAAGAAAAAAGACGTATGATATCAGAAGCAGCCAGGCAGTTAGGCCTTGAAACATATCATTTAAGAACATGGGAAGAAGAATTTTCCTTAACGATCCCTCGAAATGAAAAAGGATATCGTTGTTATGGAGACAAAGAAATACATACATTTGAACAAATTCGTGATATGAGAAATGCTGGATTAGATAGCGAAGAGATCAAACAGAAATTATCCGGAAATATCATTCCATTTCCGGAAGAAAAACAGATGAATACGTCTGATAAAATGATGCAGTTTCAAAAAGTGTTGGTAAAGATCATGGGACAGGCGATTCTGGAACAGAAAGATCATATTGCAGATCAGATCAGTTCTAAGGTTTCAGACAGAGTAGTAAAAGAAATGGATTATCAGTTTCGTCTAAGAGAAGCCGAAGAAGAAAAAAGATTTCAGAAACTGGATGAGATGATCAGAAATCAGCAAAAAGCAAGAGAGGAAATTGCAGCATCCAGAGAAAAACGAAGATTTTTCAGAAGAAAACGAAAAGAAAGATAAGTAAAGATTGTATTTGGATTCAGACAATATTATAATAAATTTATCAGCTCTGATCTGTAACAGATGAGGAGTGAATAGATAGAGTGAGGAATTCGAATATGAAGAAACGACCAAAGATCCTGGTAGTCGGAAGTCTTATGATGAATCAAGGCATAGAAACATCTGTGATCCCAGAAGAAGGACAGACAGTGATGGGTGAAGATATTAAGAAATCACCCGGAGGCAAGGGGGCTAATCAGGCAGTACAGATGGCTCGCCTTGGGGCAGATGTTACGCTGATTGGTAAGATCGGAAGAGATAGGGATGGAGAAGAACTGGTTAAAGTATGTAAGGAAGCAGGAGTGAACACGGAACAGATCATTTATGATGATGTGCTCCCAACAGGATCTTCGATTGTATTATTAGAGACTGTTCCAGGACAGAAAGTAAAGAAAAGATCGATCGTTATACCAGGGGCAACAACACAATTAACGGTTGATGAGATCGCATATCTGGAAGATGAGATGGACAAATATGATCTCGTTGTGCTTCAGAATGCGATACCGATGGAAGTCAATGAAGCAATTGCGGGCTATGCATATAAACATGAAGTTGATGTAGTATTGAATCCTATTCCGGCAAAGAAGCTTTCAAAAGAACTTATGGAGTGCGTTACATACCTGATCGTCAATGAGCAGGCAGCAAAATCAATGACAGGTATTAAGATCCATAGTGATTGGAAGAGGGAATGGACAAGATTTAATCTCGATGAAGCAAGAGTCGTATCTGCGGTGATTCGTGGACGAGGAGTACCAACAGTACTGATCACACTAGCCGAAAAGGGTGTGATCATGAACACACCAGAACGTTTTTACTATAAGAAAGCGATCGAAGATGTAGAGGTGGTCGATCCAAGAGCCGCAGGAGATGCATTTATCGGGGCATTCTGTACAAGAATCTGTACGGATGATTCTATTGGAAAAGTGCTGGCGATAGCGAATTATACAGCAGCTTTATCTATTGCAACAGAAGGGGCAATAGAATCTCTGCCAACATCGAAACAAGTAAGAGAATATATGGAACAAAAAAGAGATGCATAAAAATGCATCTCTTTTTTGTTGCTTGAACAATATACGTACCTGGAAATTATTCCTGGCTGATAGCTCCTGCTGGACATCCGTCTGCGCAAGCTCCACATTCCATGCATGTATCTGCATCGATTACGTACTGTCCGTCTCCTTCGCTGATAGCTCCTGCTGGGCAAGTTCCTTCGCAAGCTCCACAAGAAATACAAGCGTCTGAAATTACATATGCCATAGTTATATCCTCCTTATATAAATAGTATAATCATTAGTAGCGGGTAAACCCCGCTCGACCATTTCTATTTTAATATACTTAGGAAGGAATATCAAGTAATTTTGTTGTATTTTTAACAATAATAAGTGGAAAATTTATAAAGTTATTTTGACACTTTGAACAGAATGTATTATACTATGAATGTTAGTTTAAACTATTTTAGAAAACATGTATCGTAAAACATATTTTCTGAAAATATTATTAAATTTTATGGAGGAACAAACGAAATGGCAATTTCAAAAGATATGATCATTGCAGATCTGATCGCATTAGATCCAAACTATGCAGCAATCCTTATGGCATCTGGAATGGGATGCGTTGGATGCCCATCATCTCAGGGAGAAAGCATTGAACAGGCAGCTTATGTTCATGGAATGGACTTAGATGAACTGCTTGGAAGATTAAACGAATATGCTCAGACAAAAGAAGCATAATTAATCGAGCAACAAGAAATTAAAAGTGAAAAAGGACTATACTCCTTGGCGTATTAAAAACGCTAGGAGATATAGTCCTTTCTTTTTTTGCAAATAATGATCAAAGTGGCAAAAGTACCAAAACTCATTATTAAAATCATAAAAAGGTTGTTGAACGATTGTAAAAATAACCAAAAAATATCATCAAAAAACCTTGATTTTATGCCAAATTTACGATTAGTTTATAAAATTTTTATATTTGTGCAACGTTGAGCAAAAATGTTGCACATCACAGGAATGAGCAATAGTTGCTCCATTTTTTGAACCCAAAGAGAATTGTATTGATAAAAGTACCCAGATATAATGTAATCAACAGGTAAGGAACGAAGCTTGCAAAATGCAACAAGTAACCTGACCGTAAGAATAATAAAAGGAGAGTGATAAGTCGTGGCAAATCGTGACACAATTTACAAAGAACTGATCCAGCTTGACTGGGAAGTCAAAGATCAGGATGAATTTTTTGACAAGATGACAGATAAGCTTTTAGAGCTTGGATATGTAAAAGATACATTCAGAGATGCAATTAAAACGAGAGAAGCAAATTATCCAACAGCTCTTCCGGTTGAACCGTATCCGGTAGCTATCCCTCATTCAGACCCAGAGAATATCATCAAACCATTTATCGCATGTACAAGATTAAAAGATACGATCAAATGGTGTGAGATGGCAAACAATGATGTTCAGCATGATGTAAAATTCATCTTTATGTTAGGATTCCTCGGTGGACATGATGATCCAAACGCAGGAAACGAACATGTTGAATTACTTCAGGTACTGGTAACAAACTTCCAGAAGCCAGAAGTTATGGACAGATTAGTAAACGCTAAAACTGAAGATGAGTACATGGAAGCAGTACTTTCCATGGAA
>CAJMOO010000027.1 GCA_905215045.1 uncultured bacterium
TTATAAGAACAATCCTATGACTATTCTTATAAAAACATCGGATTTTATATCTTTATTCTTTACTCTACCGGATGTAAATTCTTCAAAGAAATGTCCATAATAGGAGCTGAATGTGTTAAAGCTCCACAGGATACATAATCCACTCCGATCTCACGGATCGTCTTTAGGCGTTCTTTTGTAACATTTCCTGAACACTCTGTTTCAGCTCTTCCGTCGATCAGTTTGACAGCTTCTTTCATTGTCTCATCATCCATGTTATCTAACATGATGATGTCTGCGCCTGCTTCTACGGCTTCTTTTACCATGTCAAGATTCTCTGTCTCTACTTCAATCTTTCTGACAAATGGTGCATAGTCTTTTGCCATAGCTACCGCTTCTTTGATTCCACCTGCAGCACCGATATGGTTATCTTTTAACATGACTCCATCGGATAAGTTGTAGCGGTGATTATGTCCACCACCAACCGTCACTGCGTATTTTTCAAATGGGCGCATATTTGGTGTTGTTTTTCTTGTATCTAATAACTTTGTTTTATATCCTTCAAGCTCTTTGGATAACTCGCTTGTCATTGTTGCGATTCCACTCATTCTCTGCAAGTAGTTTAATGCAACTCTCTCTCCAGATAAAAGGGCACGGATATCTCCTTTGACAACTCCCATTAGCTGTCCTTTGGTCACTTTATCTCCGTCTTTTAATTCTGTCTCAAAAACAACAGTTTCATCTAAAAGTTTGAAGACTCTTTCAAATACTTCTAATCCACAGATGACCCCATCCTGTTTACAGATTAAATTTACTTCTCCCTGTTTTGGTTCTGGCATCACTGCGTTTGTACTGACATCTTCCTGAGTGATATCTTCTTTTAATGCATTCATCAAATATTCATCGATGTTAATTCTCATCGTTACACCACTGATCATAAAAACTTCTGTCCTTTCGTTTAATTTCGTCAAGAACAAGCTGTTCATTCTCTTTCTCACGCTGTTCTTCGTTCTGATACTTACTTAAATCTACTTCGACTGTCTCGGCTTTTGATGGATGTTCTGTGATGTCTTTCGCTGCTGCCTTGGCAAATACAAGTGCTTCCAATAATGAATTACTTGCCAGACGATTCTTTCCATGAACCCCATTACAGCTTGTCTCACCGACTGCATATAAATGTTCCATAGATGTCTTGCTGTCTAAGTTTACTTTAATTCCACCCATGAAATAGTGCTGTGCTGGTGTTACTGGAATCGGTTCTTTTGTCATGTCATATCCTTCATCCAAGCACTGTTTGTAGATGTTTGGGAATCTATGTTTGATTCTTTCTCCATCTAAATGTGTAACAGATAAATAAACATGATCACTTCCGTCTTTCTTCATCTGTTTGCAGATTTCTCCAGTTACAACGTCTCTTGGTTTTAACTCATCTGTAAAACGTTCTCCATCTTTATTCAGCAGGTAAGCTCCCTCTCCTCTGACTGATTCAGAGATTAAGAATCTTCTTCCTGGTTTCTTTGAATAAAATGTTGTTGGATGGATCTGGATATAGTTAATATTCTCTAATTCAACATTATGGCGCAGGCAGATAGCCAGACTGTCTGCTGTCAGATGTCTGAAGTTTGTAGAATGTTTAAATAACCCTCCAAGTCCTCCTGTTGCAAGAACAGTATCCGGAGCTTCGATCGTATCTAAATTACCATCTGCATCTTTATATACAATTCCTTTACATTCTCCGTCTTTCTCAATGATATCGATCATCGTACAATTTTCCATGATCGTAATATTATCACGTTTCTTCGCCTCTTCGTATAAATGGCTTGTGATCTCTTTTCCTGTCAGATCTTCATGATGAAGAATACGGAATGTGGAATGTCCACCTTCTCTTGTAAACTCAATCTCTCCATCCTTCAAGTCAAATCTTACACCAAAATCTTTCAGATCCTGAATAATCTGTGGTGATTCTTTGATCATCTTCTCGACGGCACCTTTATCATTCTCGTAATGTCCGGCCTTCATAGTGTCCTCGAAATATGAATCATAATCTTCCGGATTCTTCAGCGCTGAGATTCCTCCCTGCGCCAAAAATGAATCACTTTCTTCAACTTCCTTCTTTGTAATAACGATTACTTTGTAATCCTGCGGAAGAAATAATGCATTAAATAGCCCTGAAGCACCACTTCCTACAATGATCACGTCTGATGTTTTCATAATTCTCTTTGCCCTTCCTTGGAACTTTCCTGTCTTACTGCGCGATTCTTAACATCTCATCTAATGCTTTCTTAGCATTTAATCGCAGTTCTTCTGGTAATTCTACCTGATTCTTCATGTCTCTTAATGTGTCTCTTACATTCTCTAAACTGATACGCTTCATATTTGGACAGAACTGACGATGTCCTACAGAGTAGAATGTCTTTCCTGGGTTCTTCTGTTTTAATTCATATAAAACTCCCATCTCTGTACAAATGATAAATACATCTTTATCAGATGCTGTTGCATAATCAATGATTCCTGATGTACTTCCTACATAATCACCTAAAGCAACGACGTCAGGTGTACATTCTGGATGTACTAAAACCTCTGCTTCTGGATGTACTTCTTTGGCTTTCTTTACATTCTCAGCTGTGATACTTCTATGTACATGGCAGAATCCATCATTGTAAATGAAATTCTTCTCTGGAAGTTTGCTTCCGATATAACGTCCAAGATTCTCATCTGGTACGAAGAAAATATTCTTCTGTGGAAGTGCTGTTACAACTTTCAGAGCATTGGATGAAGTTACACAGACATCAGAATGTGCTTTGATCTCTGCTGTAGAATTAATGTAACAGACAACAGCAAGATCATCATATTTCTTACGCATCTCTTCAATCTTCTCCACATCGACCATATGAGCCATTGGGCAGTCTGCCTTCTGATCTGGCATGATCACTGTACGGTCTGGGTTTAAGATCTTGGCACTCTCACCCATAAAGTTTACGCCTGCAAAACAGATCACATCTTTGGATTCTTTTAATGCAACTTTGGCAAGATAATAAGAATCTCCAACATAATCAGCAATTTCCTGAACGGCATCGTCTACATAATAATGTGCTAGTAAAACAGCATTTTTTTCTTGTTTTAATTGTTCGATCTCTTTTTTTAAATTTTCCATCTTTCTCTCCTTGTTATTAAATTTTAATATACCACGACCACCCCTTCTGTTCAAGTATTTGTGATGTTTTTATATGATAAATACCAGTGATTTTACCTCTTTTTCAGATGCTTCAATCACTGGTATTATTATAAATTCTATTTATTTTATATGATCACTATATATTTTCATATGCATTTGCTGTTTTCGTCCGATCATATCTTGTACATTGTCTCGTAATTATTTTTTCACATAACATGTGTTCTTTCCTCTGCCTCTCTGCATGATCAATCCTTTTTTAACCATCTGCTTCAAAATCCTTCCACTCGTTGTCTGACTGATTCCTAATCTTTCCTGAACTTGTTTTCTTTGAATTCTTTTTTCTTGATCGATCATTTGCATGATCTGTGTTTCTTCGTCTTCTGGTTGTATATGTGTATGGTATTGCAGTTCTTCTCTTAATTCTGCCTGTGCATTTGTGTTTGGTAATATGATCTTAAATACATTATTACTGACTTTGATCTCTGGTTTTATAAACTGATCTTGATAAGCATTCATGATCTTTTGTATTCCTGTTCCATAAGCTTCGATCAATTCTAAACGGTAAAAAACATTCGCTAATCTTTTATTCCTGCATACAGAAATCCCCATCATCACATCTTCTAATGTAACTCCTGTTACCAATCCCCCAATGGATGTGAATTCTAACCGATCTTCGTACATACTGATCAGAATACTAGAACTATATCCGTAATCTCTGTGTACAAGACAGTTTAGCAATGCTTCTCTTACTGCTACTTCTGGATAATCTCTATTATCAATTCGATAAAGTTTTTCAAAAGTTGAATGTGTTTGATTTCTGAAGTCAATGTAATCATATACTGCTTCCATTTGTGCAAATAGTGATCCTGTAAATTCTTTTCTATCTTTAAATATATTTTGATTCTTTCCTTCAAAAACTGCTGTTTTAATCGTATGCACGCATTGGTCTGAAAGTAATAAAGCAAGATTCGTATAAATTCCATCTTGGTTTATAATTCCTAAAGTTTTCATCTGTGGCTGTTCTAATGTGATGTTTCTCTTTTGGAATTCTTTTTTTGTTTCGCAAAAAGTCAATTCTTGATCTAATGATCTCATATCTTCAAAATGATCACCATCTGTTTCTTTAATCATCTTTCTAATAGCTGTATCCGTTGCTGGGACAGAAGAATATCCTTGTCTTACATATACGCCTTCTGGTCTTAACCCTTTCTTCGCTATATAGTATGGGCGTTCTGTTCCTCTTTGAATATCTATGATCACAACTTGTTTTTGTTCTATCTCTTTTGTCTCATAATGCAAGAACATGGTTAAATCTGGTTTAATCGCATCTCTAACCATATTGCTTACTTGCAATGCTACACTGTCTGAATCTTCTACCCCGATAACTGTCCCATCATCTTCAATTCCAATATAGATTTTTCCTCCATCACAATTGGCAAATGCTATGATTTCTTTCTTGATGTCTGTGACTACAATGGATTTGAATTCGGTTCTCTCAGATTCTTGTAACTTCATGAAAAACCCTCCTTGAAATTATTCTGTCTGTTCTTTCTAACTTTATTCTAACCATTCTAACCATTCTTGTCAATTATAAATCACAGTGTTTGTATGCTGTATAGTGGTTTGAATCACGTAAATTATTTGAATATTATAAAAAGAAATCATGTGTCGGCAACCGTACGGACACGTCTGCACTTAGCGAGTGGATGGTCGTTAGACCATTCAGGAGCTTAGTACAGCTACGTGGGAGTCCGAACGCAAGTGGGTTGCAGACACATAATCTCTTTTTATAATATTCCACCAATACTTTCCGTTATTCAAATCAGAATTTAATAGTTCTCTTCATGCACTTCAAAATAGCTCTGTGGATGTGCACACACAGGACATACTTCCGGTGCTTTTGTTCCAACTACGATATGTCCACAATTGCGACATTCCCATACTTTCACTTCACTTTTTTCAAATACTTGTGAAGTCTCGATATTCTTAAGAAGTGCACGGTATCTTTCTTCATGATGCTTCTCAATCTCTCCGACTGCTCTGAATTTGGCAGCAAGTTCTGGAAAACCTTCTTCTTCTGCAGTCTTTGCAAATCCTTCATACATATCTGTCCATTCGTAATTTTCACCTTCAGCTGCTGCAGCAAGATTTTCCTTTGTATCTCCAATTCCTGCTAATTCTTTAAACCACATTTTGGCATGTTCTTTCTCATTATTTGCCGTCTTAAGGAACAATGCAGACATCTGCTCATATCCTTCTTTCTTTGCAACAGATGCGAAATAAGTGTACTTATTTCTTGCCTGTGATTCTCCTGAAAATGCTTCTAATAAATTCTTCTCTGTCTGTGTTCCTACATATCTATTACTTCCCATGATTCTTCTCCTTACTGATTCCTTTACAATCACTTTATATATTTCCCTAGAAATTGATAATTTCTATACTTCAGATTTCCATAATCCATGCAGATTACAATACTCATATGCTGCTATGAATTCATCTCCATCGGCTAACATAAATACCGCCTCTGGTTTATCCCCTGGTGCAAATTTATGCAGCTGCCCACCATTCTTTGTTTCAATATATACTCCCATAATATAATGTTCTGGAAGCATTGGATGCTCTACGGAAGATACAGCTACTGTGATCTTATTTCCTTCCTGTGTCACAACTGGTAAATGTTTTTCTACTGCAGCATCTGTTGTGTTTGCTTTTAAATTTTTCAAATTCTCTATGGAACTTCCTGCTCCAAATACTTCTAATAATACTGTTTTGTCTTCTGAACGATAAAATTTAGCCATAACTTCTTCTCCCTTCTACTACAATATATCTATAAAAATTATTCTTTTGAAAATTGATCTTTCCCTACAAAACATAATGGACATTCAAAATCTTCTGGAACATCTTCCCATTTTGTTCCTGGAGCGATTCCTCCTTCTGGATATCCTTTTTCTTCATCATATTCCCATCCACATACATCACATACGTATTTCATTGTTTCATCCTCCTTATACTTAAATCGATAATAATTACTGTTATTATATTTATATAATAATACATGTGAGAAAAAATGTCAATAATATTTTTTAGAATTTGAATAGTGATATTTCTTTCTATGAATTATGTCCAATTTTTGTTATAATTAATTCATACTTATTGACACGCCGGGTACATCAGAGCGTGACAAAATTTACTTTTGATACTCTCATCATTAATATACAAAGTTACTGAACATTTACTCAATAAGGGAGGTGGCAATTATGGAGGATAAGATTACAAAAATATTTAACGCAGCTGACCAGATTCAGGCTGAGATGATTCATGATCATTTAAAACAAAACGGAATTGAAACCATGTCCAAACAACCTGGAACAGGAGAATATATGAGTATTGCAATGGGGTATTCTGTTTATGGAACGGATATTTATGTTAGAGAAGATCAGAAAGCTAAGGCAGAAGCTTTGATCAATGAACTGTTATACGATAATGACTACAATACATTCGAAGATGAAGATATCAAATTGCCTTGGTGGCAAAATAAAGTGATTGCAGCAAAATGCATTTTAGGATTTTTTATTCTTGTGATCATTATCATGATCGCAATGCAGATTCTGCAATAAAATCATAAATTTAAGAAAGAACAGGTATGCTTTAGAATTCCTTGAAATCCTTATGCATACCTGTTCTTTGTTGTTGTTCATTATTTATATTTAGTTTATAGTTACCTTATAGTTAATCAAATTTCTGAAATACACCCTTAAGTGCTGGATAAATTTCTCTAAACTGCTGGTACTTCGCCTCATACTTCGCAACAAGCTTGTCATCAGGTTCCACCGTATCCACAACTTTCACAAGCTGATCTGCTGCTTCCTGTACGCTGTCGTATTCTCCACATCCAACGGCTGCAAGCATCGCTCCTCCATATCCTGGACCTTCTTCGCTTTCGATCACGTCGACTTTCAGATTCATCACATTTGCAATGATCTTCTTCCATAATGGGCTCTTAGCTCCACCGCCGCAGATCTTTGTGCGTTCAATCTTGATTCCAAGACTTCTTGCGACTTCCAGAGAATCACGAAGTCCAAATGCAACTCCTTCTAACACGGCCTGTGTCATTTCTTCTCTCGTTGTATCCATGGACATTCCGATAAATGTTGCTCTGGCTTTTGGATCATTGTGTGGAGATCTCTCTCCCATTAGGTATGGAAGATAGAATACATGGTTTTCTCCAAGTTTGGTGATTCCTTCTTGTTCTTTGCTGTATTCTTTTGTCTTTAAGATCTCGTCCATCCACCATTTATTGCAGGATGCTGCACTTAACATGCATCCCATGAGGTGATAGTATCCATCTGCGTGGTCAAAAGAATGTAAGGCATTGTTGGAATCTACACCAAATGTCTTACTGGAAATGAAGATCGTTCCAGATGTTCCAAGGGAAATGTTACACATTCCATCTCCAACAGTTCCAGTTCCTACCGCTGCTGCCGCATTGTCTCCAGCTCCCGCGATGATCTTGACTTCTTTGGATAAACCAAGTTCTTCTGCAATATCTTCTTTTAATGTTCCGACAACTTCATAACTTTCAAACAGTTTCGGAAGCTGTTCTTCACTCACTCCACAGATTTCCATCATCTGTTTTGACCAGCATTTATTCTTTACATCTAATAATAACATTCCGGATGCATCGGAATAGTCCGTGCAAAATGTTCCAGATAGTTTATATGCCAGATAATCTTTTGGCAGCATGATCTTTTTGATCTTGTTGAAATTGTCTGGTTCATTTTCACGCATCCACAGGATCTTTGGTGCTGTAAATCCTGCGAAAGCGATGTTGGCTGTGTACTCGGATAATTTATCTTTTCCAATCTCATTATTTAAATAATCTGTTTCTTTCTGTGTACGTCCATCATTCCATAGGATTGCAGGGCGAATCACATCATCATCTTCATCTAAAACGACAAGTCCATGCATCTGCCCTCCAAAGCTGATCCCGGCAACCTGTGATTTATCACATTCGCTGATCAATTCTTTGATTCCTTCCATAGACTGACTGTACCAGTCTTCTGGTTTCTGCTCAGACCATCCTGGATGCGGAAAATGCAACTCATATTCTTTGGAAACGATTTTTTTGATTCCGCCTTTTTCATCCATTAACAGTAATTTCACTGCGGATGTTCCAAGGTCTACACCAATGTATAACATACAAACCTCCGATCTTATCCCCAAGGATTTTCTGTTGGATATCTGACTCCAGCTGGCTGATTGTATCCAATCTCTTCTACTGGAACTCCAACATATTTAAATACTTCATATAATGTTTTTCCGAAATTACCAAATGCTACAGCTCCATGATGAGGGAAGTTTTTCTCGATCTCAACTCCTAAGTTGTATAACTGCTGGATTGGTGCATTGTATGCTAAGAAGTTTAATGGACGAGGCCCAAAACTGATGATCTTTAAGCTGCTTAATCCAACGACAGCTCTTGCGATTGGTACAATTTCAGATTATAACTTGCGTTCAGCATACCACAATATGCATCTCCACGTCCATCTAACAGATTATCTCCTCTTTCCTCTGCTGCTGCAAAGAACATTTTTGGTCCTTCAAAATGTTTGGCAAGTAATATTTCTGCGATTCACTGATAAACTTTCTGGGAAACAATCTCTGCTGACTGCTACGATTTCGATCTTTACTTTTGGCATATTACTCATTTGATTCTCCATCCTTTCCTTTTTTGATCATTTTAATGTGATATTTTCTCCAACTAATCCACAAAACGCTCCAGGTATTTGAGTTTCTTCATGTGCGATCAGCCATTTATTCTGTGCAGTTAAAAGTTTGTCTTCTCCATTTATCACTTATAAGATTATAACAATATGCTTTTGTTTTCTCGACTAATTACTTATCTTGTTTATGGCACTTTTTTGTCTTTTTCGAAATTCAGCAGGCATGATCCCATACTTTTTATAAAAAGCTTTAGAAAATGCTTTGTTATTTGGAAATCCATTTTCCATGGAAATATCACTGATCGTCATCTTTGTCTCTATCAGCTGTCTGTACCCATGTTCAGTGCGGATTGCCTGCAAATAGTCTTTATAATTGATTCCTGCATATTTTTGAAACATTCGGGATAAATAGGATGGAGAATACCCGAAAATCTCTGCAAGTCTTGCCAAAGATAATTCGTCTTTGTAATGTTCTTTCATGTAATCTGTAATCACAGATAACTTGGTTAACTGCTTGTGTTGATGTAAAATATCTGGGTGTACATTAATCTCACGGTATCTTGTAACCATCAGATATAACATATCATAAAACAGGCTTTGAATCTTCAGATCATAGCCACAATGCTTATCAGAATATGCCATATACATCTCACAGATCATTTCCATGAGCTGTTCATCCTGTGCCTGCGGGGCATGGGCGAAGCAAATGAACTGATCCCCAGTGTAGTATTTTTCAAACATATTAAGCGGCATCTGGAGCACAACAGTCATATTTTCTTTTGGTGCATGAATGGAATGCACTTCGTTGGAATTGACAATAATAAAATCTCCACATTCCAGTAAATACTCCTGATCGTTTAAATAAAACTCCAGCGTTCCCTGAAAGACCGCAAAGATCTCGATCGATCTGTGCCAATGTTTTTCTCTGATATAATTACCATCTCTGCCTTCAAAAAGGAACATCTTAAATGGAAGATCCTTATTCGGCATGATCAGTTCATGTTGAATCTCTGTCATCGCTTTATCCTTTTCTTATCCTCATGGATATCCTTTTATTTTGTCACAACCATCGATAATAAAACTGATAATATTCGTTTTTCATACTCTTCCTCCTCGAATATTTGTAAATCTTTCTCTTTTTTTGCAACGATTCAATACTCAAATTATACAATAAATTCTAGCTGACCGAAATAGATCTTTATCAATTCCAATTCTTTATTTTTTCTTTCTCTTTCCATCTGTTCCATCTTGCGTTATACTTATTTTAGTTTAAAAATCAGAAGGGAGTTTTTTCATGAAAAAACCAGCATTAGTAATTCTGGCTGCCGGTATGGGAAGCCGTTATGGAGGATTAAAACAGATGGACCCTATGGATTCGATGGGACATGCGATCATTGATTATTCCATCTATGATGCAAAACGTGCCGGATTCGGTAAGGTAGTCTTTGTGATAAAGAAAGCAATTGAGAAAGATTTTAAAGAAACTGTTGGAGCAAGGGTTCCTGAAGGAATGGAAGTATGTTATGCATATCAGGAAGTAGATGCATTACCAGAAGGTTATAATGTCCCAGAAGGACGTGTGAAACCTTGGGGAACTGCACATGCTGTTTTATGTGCAAAACCATTTATCAATGAACCATTTGCCGTGATCAACGCAGATGACTATTATGGTGTTGATGGATATAAAGTCATGGCTGATTTCCTTACAAGCCATGAAGAGAAAGATGGAAAGGCACCATTTGCAATGGTGGGATATCATCTTGGAAATACAGTTACAGAGAATGGATACGTATCCAGAGGTGTCTGTGAAGTTGATGACAACCACCAGTTACTTTCTATCACAGAAAGAACTCATATCGAAAAACGTGAAGATCATGCAGAATTCACAGAAGATGACGGTGCAACTTGGGCATCGCTTCCATTTGATACTTTAGTGTCCATGAACTTCTTTGGATTCCAGCCTATGATCATGGACGAGTTAGAAAAAGGATTCCCTGCTTTCCTTGATCAAGCGATCAAAGAGAATCCATTAAAAGGTGAATACTTTATTCCTAGTGTCGCAAGTGACCTGTTACATGATGGAAAAGCCTCTCTTGAAGTGCTTGTATCTAAAGATCAGTGGTATGGTGTTACATATCCAGAAGATAAACAGAGCGTTATTGATGCTTTAGCTGCTTTAAGAGAAAATGGTACTTATAAATTTTAATACCGTTAAATATTCATTTGTAAAAGCAAAAAAATATCAGCCAGTTTGAATTCATCTTTTCTTCCAAACTGGCTGATATTTTTACGCTATATTTTATAATCATCATTCGTATCTTAATTTACCTTATAAACTTTAACACCTGTTTTCTTACCAAATCTCTTTGTCTGTTTATGAGATTTAAAGAACACATCGATATGTTTTCCTTTGACACCGCCTCCGACATCTTCGGCTACGTATGTTTTTCCATTGATCTGTACTTTTGATCCTAATTTGATCTTTCTTTTATCTACAGCAATAGTTCTTCCCTGTTTTGCTTTCTTTCCAGAAGCTGTTCTTGTTCCCCATTTTCCACTGCATTTTTTACATCCGCAGTATGCTGTTAATTTGTATTTTCCTAAGTATTGTACTTCGTTATCTTCTGCTTTGGTTGAAGTTGATCCTGTAAAGATGATTCCTGATGCTACAACTAACATCGCAATCACTACTAACAATTTCTTCTTCATAACTTTCAGCATATAAACCTCTTTCTGTGCTCAATAGTTTCTTAAACTTCGAAACAATTTTGTAACATTTTCGAAATCTATGTTTCATACTTTACCCGATATCCATCAATATGTCAACCTTTGTACTCGATAAAATACAATTTATTTCCAATATATGTAAGTTTGTTATTACAAATTTATTAACTTATACGATTTGTTTTTTATATATTTGTATAAAATATTTCTATTTTTCATTGCGTTTTTTCCATCAAAAAAAGAAGCGGAAAACCGCTTCTTTACGTTGTTTCTTCTTATAAAATGATATCCATTACACCATCTAAGTAAATATTTTCCACATCCTCGATCAGCCCTGCGTCACATGCCTGTGTTAATTTTGGATCAATTGGAAGTTTTCCGAGTACTGGAATGTTAAACTTCTCAGAAATTTCTTCAATATGACTGTCTCCAAATACCTTGATCTCTTTGCCGCAATCTGGACATTTGATGTAGCTCATGTTCTCAATCAGACCCAGAACTGGTACATTCATCATGTTCGCCATATTCACAGCTTTCTCCACGATCATTCCTACTAATTCCTGTGGAGTTGCAACGACAACGATTCCATCTAATGGAATAGACTGGAAAACTGTTAATGGAACTTCTCCGGTTCCTGGTGGCATGTCCACAAACATCACATCAATGTCTTTCCATAATGTCTTACCCCAGAACTGTTTTACAACGTCTGCTACAACTGGACCTCTCCAGATCACTGGCTGTGTTTCTTCTTCTAACATTAAGTTTAAGGATACAACTTCGATTCCGAAATTTGTCATTGCTGGAAGAATGATTCCTTCTGCATTTCCTAATAATCTCTCATGAAGTCCAAATGCCTGCGGGATGGATGGTCCTGTGACATCCGCATCAAGAATTGCTGTATGCAACCCTTTTCTCATTGCTGCGACTCCTAATAAAGAAGTTGTCATGGATTTACCTACGCCACCTTTTCCACTGACGATACCGATAACCTTCTTTACTTTACTTTCTCTATATAATGGTTCAAGAAAATCTGTTTTCTCCTGTGTTCTGCTTCCGCAGTTTGCACTACAACTGCTGCAGTCATGACTACATTCACTCATTTTTACGCCTCCATAGCTTCTAAAATATCTTTTGCACTAGATGCAATATCACCGTTAAATACAGCGGATCCTGCTACAAATACGTTTGCTCCACATTCTTTGACATGTGCTACGTTCTTTGCTGAGATTCCTCCATCTACTTCAATATCGATATCCAGTCCTTTTTCATTGATGATCGCTCGTAATTCTTTGATCTTGTCATCCATCTTCGCAATATAAGACTGTCCGCCATAACCTGGGTTTACAGTCATGATCAGTACCATATCTAATTCTTCCAATACATAATCTAATGCAGATAATGGCGTTGCTGGATTCAAGGCTACTCCAACTTTTAATCCTTTCGCTTTTACCTGCTGGATCGCTCTATGAAGATGTTTTGTTGCTTCTGCGTGAAGAGTGATCAGATCAGCTCCTGCTTCTGCAAAATCATCAATATATCTTCCTGGTTCTTCAATCATTAAATGTACATCAAATAAAGCTTCTGTCTCTTTACGAAGTGATTTAATCACTGGAAGTCCCAAGGAAATATTAGGTACGAACATTCCATCCATAACATCAATATGCACCCATTTTGCACCTGCTTTTACTGCTTCTTTTACATCTGCTCCAAGATTCGCAAAATCTGCTGACAAAATTGATGGGGATAAAATATAATCCATAACTCATTTCTCCTTTACACACCTGTTTTTAGCACTCTTTTTAGTATAACGTATTGTTTATAACAAGTCTAGTTACTATCAAAAAAAGAACCTTCTTATTTTAGTTCTTTCAGAAGGTTCTTTTTGAATTTTATGTAATTGTTTTACCCACGTTCAATGATCTTTGCCATCTGTTTCGCAACATTCCATGTATGATCACCGATACGCTCAAAGTCTGTTAACATTTCAGAGAAAATGATGCATGCTTCATCATTACATTCTCCTCTGTTGATACGTTCCAAGTGACTTTCGTAGAATTCTTCTGTCTTCTGATCGATAAAGTTCTCAGAATCATGAACTTTCTGAAGCCATTCCTGCGTATCCTCTGGTACCTTAGAAATGTTATGGAACATTTTTTCACAGATCATTTTCATTTCTTCCATCTGCTGTTTTGCGTCATCTGAAAATACAATATGTTTTTCTTCGATCAACTTTGTATAATCACAAATATTAACTGCATGATCTCCAATTCGTTCGATATTACTTGTCATATCAAGATATGAACCGATATTTTTTGAAGCTTTAACATTCGTTTCATGCGCCATCATCTTTGCTGCGGCTCTTGAAATTTCTTTGTTCAGATAATCAATATAATCTTCTCTTTTATCAACATCACCTAAGAATCTGCTGCTTCCTGCCAAAAATGCATCAAAACTTTCTTCTACATTGACTCTTGCCATCTCAAGCATTCTCTGAATTTCATTTCTTAAGTTCTGTAAGTTGATCGCTGATGTACCAAATGTTGCATCCACTCTTGTATCAACTGATTTGATGTATTTTAAATGTTTGTGATGTTCTTTCTCTTCTGCTTTCTCTGGAAGGATCTTGGTTGCAAGTTTTGCCAGATAATTTCCAAATGGGATCAGCAGGATGGTTGTACTGATATTAAATAATGTATGCATATTGGCAATCTGTTTTGTAATACTGCTTCCACTGAATCCTGCCACATAATTTGTCAAAGGTGTCACTAAACATAAAATTGTAAAAATGGCTGTTCCGATAATATTGAAGCTTAGATGAATGATCGTTGCTCTCTTCGCACTTCTCTCTGTTCCGATCGATGCTAAGATCGCTGTAATACATGTACCGATATTCTGTCCAAATAATACAAAGGCTGCATCATGGAAACTGATCACTCCGCTTAATGCTAATGCCTGCAGGATACCTACAGAAGCTGAAGATGACTGGATGACCGCTGTAAAGATCATACCTGCGATGATTCCGATCAATGGATTTGAGAATCTTGTCATCAGGTTGATAAATGGTGGATACTCACGAAGTGGTATCATGGAATCTCCCATCATGTTCATTCCAACAAATAAAATACCAAGTCCTGCAATGATTTCTCCGACAAACTGTACTTTTTCATTCTTTGAAAATACAACGATTGCTACACCGATAAACGCAATTAATGGTGCTAATGCCCCAACATCTAAGGCAATTAACTGTCCTGTAATTGTTGTACCAATATTAGCTCCCATGATGATCCATACAGCCTGATTTAATGTCATCATTCCAGAGTTTACAAATCCTACGACCATTACCGTTGTAGCTGAGGATGACTGGATCACGGCTGTGATCAAAGCTCCTACGATAATACCTAAGAATCTATTGGATGTCAATTTTTCCAAAATGTCTTTCATTTTATTTCCGGCAACGGATTCTAATCCGTTACTCATCATCTGCATACCATATAGGAATAATGCTAATCCTCCCAACAGACCTAAAATGTTTGTACTGCTCACTTTTTTTCTCCTTTAGTTGTTCTTTTCTTTACTTTTCTTTCACTTATTTTTTACAACAGTTTTATTTTAACTTATTTAGGAGATGTGTTGTGTTAAATGTATGTAAAATTTTTTGTACTTTTATATGTTTATACTTTGTTTTTTATTGAATTAATATATGTTTTCTGTTAAAATAAACGTCAAGGTGTTACTTCACATTGACGTGAATGGCGGTTTGCTTCCTACGGGGAGTTCTAGCCCCGATTACATAGATCCATCTCTTTCATAGAGAAATCTGACGGAAAGGGGACTTGAAATTATGCTAACCATTACAGATCTAATCGCAGTAATCTCACTGTGTGCGACTTTTTATAGTCTTGGCTATGTGCGTGGAAAGCATGATGCCAAGACAGAAAAAGACCGCCCTACCCTGAGAAAGTAAGCGGTCTATAAAACTTATATTAATCAGGCAAACCGTCATCGGTAGCACCTTTTTATATTGTTATATTAACATCTATAATTTTTTATGTCAATTCTATTATCTAATTTATATTTAACTTTCTAGTCAAAATAAACTCAATCACCAAATGACACAACACAATTTCCAGAAGAAAGGCAATAAGACACGGAAGATAAAACCAACTGTAATATCTATTATGTTGCAACAATACCACTTGCATTTCATAGCCAACCAAGAATAAAAAAGCTCCTACAATGATCATTGTCGCAAATCTGTTTTTACTTCTCTCCTTATCCCTCCTATTTTTCCTACTCCAAATTCAATTTCTTCGTTAATATCACTTCTGTAACAATATGATAAATGATAATGATCACAATATTCTCTACAAGATAGATCCACAGATCACTATCAAATCCAAATGTGTTCTGCAGGCTTGATCCCATATTATCTAAGTTTGTCATACTTGGAATTCCGATCAGTGATACAATGATTGATAATCCTGCATATGCTACAAATGCAAACAAGAATCGATTGCCATTACTCAACTGTCCGATCACCATTGCTACATATATATGGTAGATTCCGCTTAGCAAACCTACCACTGCGATCACCGCTCCATATCCAATCCATGGTCCTGCATGTACTTTGATGACCCAATTTCCAAAATATGTTACGGTGTCCATAAGTTTTACCGGGCTTATCGCAATGATCTCTACTCCCAATAAAGAGATTACAAGTGCTGTCCCACAGCTAATGATCAATGCACTAATCACTTTGGATAAGATCAGGCTTCTTGTAGTAACTGGAAGCGTGAACATTAAATATCCTTCTTCCTGCAATAACCCATTCCAGAAGCGCTGAATCACAATGATCACATTCATTACAAAGATCGCAACGATCACTGCAACAATGACCACAAGACTAAATACGATCATCGTATTTCCAATTCCGTCAAGATTCGACCGAATACTGATTCCAAAGATCAGTCCCATCACTAAGAGTACACCCCATAATGGTGCTAAAATCTTCGCTAATGCTTTCAGATCATACTTTATTAATTTTCCTAGCATACTTCGTCCCCTCCTCTGTATACATCTGTATGAAATATCTCACGGAACAGGGCATCGATGGATTTGCCGCTTTCTTCTCTTAAGTCATCAGCTGACTTGTATGTTACAATATTTCCTTCTTTGATAAAAATAACCTCATCCATGATCTTCTCGATATCTGCGATCAGATGTGTTGAAATGATCACGGTTCCTTCCTCATTATAATTGTTTAAGATCGTATCTAAGATAAAATCCCTTGCTGCGGGATCGACTCCTGCGATCGGTTCGTCTAGCAGATAGAGTTGTGCTTTTCGGCACATTACCAAAACTAACTGGACTTTCTCTTTATTTCCTTTGGATAAGCTTTTGATCTTCGCTTCGGTGTTGATCTTTAATGTCTCACACATGCCCTCTGCTTTTTTACGATCAAAGTCTTCGTAAAAATCTTCAAAAAAATCCATCAAATCTGCAATCTTCATCCAATCTGCAAAATACATCTTATCTGGCAGATAGCTGATGATCTTCTTGCTGTCAACACCAGGTGCTTTACCATTGACTTTAATCTCACCTGATGTTGGCTGCAACAGACCGTTTAATAACTTGATCAATGTTGTCTTTCCAGAACCATTGGGTCCTAAAAGCCCGATGATCTTTCCTCTCCCTATTGTTAAGTTGATTCCCGTTAAAGCTTCCTTCTTTCCATACCGTTTCTCTAAATCAGTTAATTTTATTAAATTCAAATCCTTCATTCTTCCTCTTCCTTTCCGATCAATGCGACTGCATCTTCCTTATTGTATCCAAGTTCCTCTAAATCCCTGATGTATTGTTTTACAATCTTGTGTGCTATATCTTTCCGACATTCTTCTATCTTCGTCACATCTTCTGTGACACAGCGCCCGCTTGTTCGGTTGGTGATCGTTAATCCATCCTGATCAAGTGCTGATAACGCTCTCTGCATCGTATTCGGATTCACCCCTGCTTCTCCTGCAAGATCCCTGACACTTGGTAGTTTCTCTCCGCTTGGATAGGTTCCTGACACAATCCTCTTGATCATCTGTTCCTTCAGTTGTGTCCAGATTGGTCTTCCATCATCTATCTTCCACCCCATAGTTCTCCTTCCTTCTTATTGTATTATTGTATTACTTCCTTAATACAATAATATTGTATGCTATTTTTTATAAAATGTCAATCCTTATTTCATTTATACTTTTGACACTCTCATCATAAATTGATAGAAACACAAAAGACACCGCACGAATATTTGTATTTCATGCGATGTCTTTTATGACTACTATTAGTAACTATAAATAAAATAGTTCCTTTTTATTTGATCATTGTCAGGATCCGTTCTCTACATCCCAGACCAATGCCATTGGCCTGTTCGATGTTTTTCTCTAGTTGGTGTTCAAAGTGACGGAAGGGAAGAAAGATGCCAATCTCGCTGCTTTGTTGTTCAAATTTGTTTTCATCCATTACACCGTAATACATGAACGCTCTTGGTAATTGTTCTTCCAGTCTCATCATAAAATCCCAAACAATGCTGTAGACTTCGTTATCCTCTATCATTTCTTTTACTTCTTTAGGTAGTTTAAATAATAGCAGGATTCCAATATGTTCCCCAATCTTCATTGTGTTAATTTCATTTTTGTTCCGATAATCGTGTTTTTCACGAAATCCATAAGCAAGACAGATTTCATAATCCGGTATATCGTCCGCCTGATCTAAAATCTGCTGAAACATTTTATATTGTTTTTGTGAAATCTGTTTGTTTACGGATGTTTGTTTGATCAGCTCGCCCTCTGCATCTGTTAATCTTACAGGATTTGTTACACCTTTATCATTGAATCTCATAGGAATCAAAAACGCATTTCTTAACAGATCAAACATACTGTTTCCACAGATTCCCATCAAGAAAGCGGAAAGATCCCTATTTTGATATGCATCAAATAGTGCTTTCACAAACTGTTTTTCCGAAAGATCACGATCTCCACTATTGGCAAACTCTTCATAAAATAACTCTCTCAATCGTTCACAGGCATCATTATTTTCCAGAATTTTTTTAAATATATGCTCTGCATTTTCTTCTCTTGGAAAAATTGTTTCCACGCTGATCATCCCTTTCTTGACTTTTTCATCAACTGTATTATACTTTAGGAAGAACGATATGTAAAATATATATATCATATCATTAACATACAAATTTTATATAACTAGGAGGTCAATCATGCCTTTTGACTATTATCGTATCTTTTATTATGTTGCAAAATATAAGAGTTTCTCTAAAGCTGCGAAATTCTTACATAATAATCAGCCAAATATCACTCGCTGCATGAATATTATGGAAAGTGAACTTGGCTGCACTTTATTTATCCGGTCACACAGGGGAATCAAGCTAACGCCAGAAGGGGAACAACTTTATGCCCATGTAGCAATTGCGATCCAGCAGATTTCTTCTGGAAATGATGAACTAAATCGAACAAAAAATCTGAAATCTGGAACTGTTACGATCGGAGTAAGCGAAACTGCACTTCATTTATTTTTGTTGCCGAAATTAGAGAAGTTTCATAAACTTTATCCACATATTAAATTAAAAATTTCCAACCATTCCACACCACAGGCAATCAAAGCTTTGAGAAAAGGATTCGTTGATTTTAGTATTGTGACAACACCATTGTATTGCGAACATCCATTACAATCGCAACGACTTTGCTCTTTCCGTGACATTTTAATTGGCGGACCTTCTTATAGGGATATTGGTTTTTCACCGAAAAGACTACGTGATCTGCAGGATTTTCCTTTTATTTCATTAAATGAAGGAACAGCAACCAGAAATTTTTATGAGAAATATTTCTATCAGAATCAATTAGTTTTTTCTCCGGATATGGAAACTGCTACAACGAACCAGATCTTATCTCTGGTGCAGCATGATCTTGGAATTGGTTTCTGTCCGGAAGCTCTTGCTAAGGACTATCTTGATCGTGGTGAAATTATAGAAATTCCTGTAAAGGAACATGCTAATCCACGAGACATTTGTCTCCTTACCGATTCTACCCGACCAATTGGAATTGCTGGGAAAAAATTATTAGAAATACTTATGGATTCGGAGGAGTGATATATATGGAGGAAGAATTTCATAATCATATGCGGATTCCTTGGCATGATTATACAAGAAAAAGTATTGGTCGTCCGATCACGGAAGCTTCGTTAAGTGAGAAAGCCTCGATCATCGGTCGTACTGGAATTATGCTTCTATCTTGCGGAACTGGAGCATGGAGAGTACGAAGTTCTATGAACACACTGGCTAGAGAACTTGGAATTACTTGTACTGCTGATATTGGTTTATTATCAATTGAATATACTTGTATTGATGGTGGTAACTGTTATACAGAATCCCTATGTCTGTTTAATACAGGCGTAAATACATCAAAACTTTATCGAATGGAATTGTTTGTTAACAAATTTTCCAAAAACTGCAAGAAGATGTCTGGAGATGAACTTCATACACTACTTGATCAGATTCATGAAATTCATGGATTTTACTCTCCGCCATTCCTTGGTCTGGCTGCAGCTGTTGCATGCAGTGCATTTACTTTTTTACTCGGTGGCGGACCGATTGAGATGTTTTGTGCATTCTTAGGTGCTGGTGCCGGAAATTTTCTCCGGGCAAAAATGAATCAACATCATTTAACTTTATTCCTATGCACTGCGGCAAGCGTTGCTTTGGCATGTATTGTATACACAATTGCCTTCATGGCATTGAAATCTGGATTTCATATTTCGATACACCATCAAGCTGGTTATATCTGTTCTATGTTATTCATTATTCCAGGATTTCCATTTATCACAAGTGGAATTGACCTTGCAAAATTGGATATGCGTTCCGGACTTGAACGTCTGGCTTACGCACTGATTATCATTGCTGTTGCAACTTTAGCTGCATGGATGCTTGCTTTAGTTCTTCATTTAAAACCGATGGATTTTCTTCCATTGAATTTAAGCAAGTCAGAATACCTGATATTTCGACTGATCGCAAGCTTTTTTGGAGTTTTAGGTTTCTCCGTAATGTTTAACAGTCCATTACAACTTGCTGCTACAGCAGGGATCATTGGAGCAATTGCAAATACAACTCGTCTGGAACTTGTTGATCTCGCCTCATTTCCACCAGCTGCAGCTGCATTCCTTGGTGCTTTGCTTGCTGGTCTTCTGGCATCTATGATCAAGACTTCGATTGGTTATCCTCGAATTTCTTTGACTGTGCCTTCCATCGTTATTATGGTTCCTGGATTGTATTTATATCGGGCAATTTATAATATTGGTATTACTTCGATTAATACCGGTGCTTTTTGGTTTACAGAAGCTTTACTTATTATTATGGCTTTGCCGCTTGGATTGATCTTTGCAAGAATTATTACAGATAAGACGTTTCGACGTTGTTCATAGAAATGGATATGAATATAGGGGCTGTCTCACTTGAACCGCTCCCCGTCAAGTAGACAATTGAAAAAATATAAATTTTTCCTGCCAGTAGAAATTTATCTGCTGGCAGTTTTTATGCAGCTTGCAAGTAAATTTCGTGTTTTTCCATTGGCGTTAAAATTCCGAGATTCCTTTGCAAGCGTTTATTGTTGTAGTAATCTATATAATCTTCGATCATTTTTTCGAGAGTATCTCTATCGGTGAATCGTTTTCCATAGTATCGCTCTCTCTTCAGAATTCCCCAAAAGCCTTCCATTGGTCCATTGTCGATACATTTAGCAACTCGCGACATGCTTTGTGTTATTCCAGCATTTACAAGTTTTGTATGAAATGTCCTGTTCGTATATTGGAACCCCCTGTCACTGTGAAACAGTGGCTGCGCACCAGGATTTCTAAGTAAAGCATTGTCTATCGTATCAAACACCAAAGCATTGTTGTTCTTATCACGAATAACATACGAAACAATCCATCTATCATATAGATCCAGTATTGCACTTAGATAAACTTTATGCTTTTCCATTCCAATATAATAATGGAATTCTGTCACATCAGTGAGCCATTTTTCATTTGGTGCTTTGGCAGTGAACTCCCGATTTAGTATGTTTTCAGCTATATACTGAGGGTTTGCAGCCTGTCTTGTGCATCCGTTGTTAGAATACTTGATAGTTGATTTTATATTAAGTTTACGGCAAATGCGTAGCACACGTTTATCGTTTACATCAATACCATGATATCGTTCCAGATCATCTCTGATCCTTCGATAGCCTTTATCCGGTGAGTCTGTATGAATCTTTTCTATCTCGTCGGCAATAAACTTATTCTTTTGTTCACTTTTAGGAATTTCTCTGTGTAGCCATTTATAATAAGCTGCTCTAGAAACATTACCAAGTTTACAAAGTGCAGCGATTGGATAATTATGTTCTTTGTGTTCTTCTTTGATTGCCTGATATATATGTTCATGACGGACCAGGCTTAACCCCGCCTCCTCTCTATTTCTTCGAGTTTTTTTAAAAAAGATGCCTCCATTTCAGCACGTTCTTTCTCTGCTTTTAAAATTTTAACTTCAGCACGCAGCTTTTCTAATTCACTCATCTCATCGGGACATTTTCGTTTGCCACGGTTATCTCTTAAAGCTTCCACTCCACCAGCTTCATATTTGACTATATAATTACGAGCCTGTTGATAGGACACCTGGTATTGTTCTGCTGTTTGGGCATAATTACGATCATGTGCGATACAATACTGTACTATTTCAACCCGTTCTTCAAAAGTGGTTTTTCTTCCTTTGGTCATGATAATGCTTCCTCCTGTTCCAGAAGATTTTAATTCTTCATGACCATTATACTTCTTTATCCAAGATTGTAACTTACCTTTTGAACGGATTCCATATTTTTTGCAGATATCATCTTGAGAACCATAGCCTGCTAAATAATCTAAGACTGCTTGCTGTTTCAATTCTTTGGAATATTTTTTATTCCCTTTCAATGTAAATGCATTTGCTCCCATAGATTCATAGTTTCGAATCCATTGTTGGACAGATGCGAGACTTACATCAAACATATCGGCAATTCGCCGTTGGCTTTCTTTCCCATCCAGATATAGATTTACAGCATATATCTTATCCTCAACAGATACTTTTCTTTTAGACATAAAATATGCTCCCTCCTAAGTGACAAGTTTTTATTATTTCACTTGTCTACCTAGAAGGGA
>CAJMOO010000028.1 GCA_905215045.1 uncultured bacterium
TTATCAGTGACCGGCATTTTGGAATTGGTTCTGATGGAATGATCTGTATCTGTCCGTCAGATAAGGCTGATTTTAGAATGGCCATGTATAACTCTGATGGTTCTGAGGGAGCCATGTGCGGAAATGGTGTCCGCTGTATCGCGAAATATGTCTATGACTATGGACTGACAGATAAAACAACGATTACGATCGAGACAAAAGGCGGGATCAAAGAATTAGATCTTACCGTAGAAGATGGCAAGGTAACATGGGTAAAGGTTGATATGGAAGCACCGATTACAAAAGCTTCTCAGATTCCTGCAATCTATGACGATCTTGAGGAAGTGATCGATCAGCCAGTGATTGTTGATGGCAAAGAATACAATATCACGTGTATTTCGATGGGGAATCCTCACGGAGTTGTGTTTGTAGATTCTGTAGCAGATATCGACGTTGAGAAGATTGGACCAAAGTTTGAAAACCATCCAATGTTCCCGGATCGTGTGAATACAGAATTTATTGAACTTGTTGATGATGAAACAATCAAGATGCGTGTATGGGAGAGAGGTGCAGGAGAAACTCTTGCCTGTGGTACAGGAGCCTGTGCAAGTGCCTATGCATCTTATCTGAATAAGAAAACAGGAAAGAAAGTCTTAGTACATCTCTTAGGTGGAGATCTTCAGATTGAATATGATGAAGAGAAGAATACGATCTTTATGACAGGACCAGCAACAACGGTATTTGACGGAGAGATCGATCTTACAGGAATTGACGATTAAGAGTACAAAGACAGAAGAATTATTGGAGATAGAACATGATTTTAAAAGAGTTATTAGAACGTTCAGAATATACCCTCGTACAGGGAAGTGTGGATACAGAGATTTCCACATTAGTATATGATTCAAGAAAGATTGAAAAAGGCAGCGTATTCGTATGTATCAGCGGAGCAGCTTTTGACGGCCATAAGTTTGCAGCGCAGGCAGCCGAACTTGGTGCAGCAGCGATCGTTGTAGAGAAAGATGTGGAAGTACCAGAAAGTCTGACAGTTATTAAGTTTGATAACACAAGACTGGCTCTGGCAGAGATGTCAGCAGCATACTTTGGATATCCAGCAGAAGAGTTAACAACAATTGGTATTACAGGAACCAAAGGAAAGACAACAACAACTTATATGATCCGTGCAGTCTTAGAACACGCAGGACAGAAGACAGGACTGATCGGAACGATCGAGACGATCATCGGAGATGAAAGAATTCCATCTGTCAATACAACACCAGAATCTTACATCGTACAGGAATCTTTCCGTAAGATGGCAGATGCAGGACTTCAAAATGTTGTTATGGAAGTGTCCTCTCAGGCATTGATGCTTCATAGAACAAGTGGATTTGAATTCGATTATGGAATCTTTACAAACCTTGCAGAAGATCATATCGGTGAGAATGAGCATAAAGATATGGATGATTATATCCATTGCAAGAGTTTATTATTTAAACAGTGTAAACAGGGAATCGTCAATGGGGATGATGACTATGTAGAAAGAATCATCAAAGACCATACATGTGCGATCGAAACTTATGGAATGAAAGACACAAACGATGTCTACGCAGAGAATATTACAAGAATTCAGGAACCTGGATACCTTGGGGTTGCATATGATCTCAAAGGAAAACAGGAATACAACGTACATGTAGATATTCCTGGAGACTTTACAGTCTATAACTCACTGGCAGCAATCTCTCTTTGCCGTCATATGGGAATTGTTAAAGAAGATGTATTATCCGCATTGAATACAATCCAGGTCAAAGGACGTTTAGAGATCATCAAGACTCCGGGAGATTATACATTAATGATCGACTATGCGCATAATGCAATGAGTCTTGAAAGTCTGTTAACAACAATCCGCAAATATAATCCAAAGAAGATCTACTGTTTATTTGGATGTGGTGGAAACCGTGCGAAAGCAAGACGTTATGAGATGGGAGAAGTATCTTCAAAACTTGCAGATCTTACAGTTGTAACATCTGATAACCCAAGAAATGAAGAACCAATGGATATCATCAATGACATTTTGATCGGTGTTCATAAAGCAGATGGAGAATATGTGACAATTCCGGATCGTAAAGAAGCGATCAAATATTGTATGGAACATGCCGGAGCAGGAGATATCGTTATCCTTGCAGGAAAAGGACATGAAGATTATCAGGAGATCAAAGGTGTCAAACATCATATGGATGAGAGAGACCTGATTCAGGAAATCATCGAAGGAAGATAGAATATCTGTCTTTTGAAATATAAAGAAACAAAGGAGAATTACAAACGTGGAAGCAAGAATTTCAGGAACAACAAAATTATTCGGACTGATCGGTTCACCAGTTTCACATTCCGCATCACCAGCGATGCAGAATTACGGTTTTCAGGCATGCGGAGTCGATGGAGCTTATCTTGCCTTTGATATTAAAGAAGAGGAAGTACCAGAATTCATCAAATCCATGCGTCTGTTAAACATTCAGGGATGCAATGTCACAATGCCAAACAAAACAGCAGCAGCTCAGAACATGGATGAATTATCACCAGCAGCAGAACTGATTGGGGCCGTAAACACAATTGTAAACAGAGATGGAAAATTATACGGACATATCACAGATGGTGAAGGTTTCGTTGCAAACTTAAAAGACCACGGAATCGGTGTGGAAGGAAAAGATATCGTAATCTTCGGTGCAGGTGGAGCAGCAACAGCCATTCAGGTACAGTGTGCATTAGACGGAGCAAAATCTATCACAATCTTCAACCCAAGAGATCCATTCTTTGAAAGAGCTGAGAAAATGGTAGAGAAGATCAAAGCCAAAGTACCAGCATGCCAGGTAGAATTATATGATCTGGATGCAAAAGATACAATGCGTGCAAAGATTGATGCAGCAGATATCTTAGTAAATGGAACATTACTTGGAATGAAACCAAAAGAAGATACAACAGTAATCTCCGATACAACAATGTTCCATGAAGGATTAGTTGTAGCTGATGTTGTATACAATCCAGAAGAGACAAGATTCTTAAGAGAAGCAAAAGAACATGGATGTATTACAGTTCCTGGAAAAGGAATGTTATTATGGCAGGGAGTTGCATCTTTCAAATTATTTACAGGAAAAGATATGCCTGTAGATGAAGTGAAAGAAAGATTCTTCCAGGGAGTATAAGATACATAGATTATAATATGGAATCTAAAAGATCAGAAACTGCAAATAAGCAGATTTCTGGTCTTTTTTTCTTGCTGGCTTCATATACTTTATCAGTCTATAAAGGAGGAAACTATGGATCAGTTTAATGTATATAAAGATATGAAGGCAAGAACGAATGGAGAGATTTACATAGGAGTTGTAGGGCCTGTTCGTACTGGAAAAAGTACATTTATCAAACGCTTTATGAATTTGATGGTTTTACCAAATATCGAAAATGAGAATGACAGAAACCGTGCAAATGATGAACTTCCACAGTCATCCAGTGGCAAGACGATCATGACGACAGAGCCGAAGTTTGTCCCAAATGAAGCAGTTTCTATCAAAGTAGAGGGTGGAATTGAATTAAATGTGCGTCTCATCGATTGTGTAGGATATATGGTGGAAGGTGCAACGGGGCATATGGAGGGAGAAGAGGAACGACTGGTAAAAACCCCATGGTTTGATTATGAGATTCCATTTACAAAGGCGGCAGCGATCGGGACGAAAAAAGTTATCACAGAACATTCTACGATCGGGATTGTTGTAACGTGTGATGGATCTTTTGGTGAAATTGATGCAAAACAGTATGAACCTGCGGAAGAAGAAACGATCAATCAACTAAAAGCTTTAAAAAAACCATTTGTAGTATTATTAAATACGATCCATCCGTATTCAGAAAGTACAAAACAATTAGCAGCACAAAAAGAAGAAAAATATGGAACGAAAGTTTTGCCGATAAATCTTGAACAAATGAAAAGAGATGATATTTATCAGATCCTTAAAAATGTATTGATGGAATTTCCAATTTCATCGATTGGTTTTTATGTTCCAAGATGGACGGAAATGCTAAAAAAAGATCATCCGTTGAAAATGGAACTGCTCGAGATGGCAAGGGACGTGATCAATTCTAAGACAACAATGAAAGATATTTATGAAAATGAGGAAAAACAATATGAGTACATAACAGACAGAAAACTGGAATCGGTAGCGATGGATAGTGGAGAGGTGATCATAGCGGTAAAAGTCGGAGATTCCTATTACTATGATTTCTTAAGTGAGACAACGGGAATGGAAATTCATAATGAATATGAATTTATTAAGATCATGGGTGAATTGTCAAAGAAAAAGAAGGAATATGAAGAAGTCGGGGAAGCTTTAGCAGCTGTTAAGCAACGTGGATATGGAGTTGTTACACCGACAAAAGAAGAAATTGTATTAGAACAGCCGCAGATTGTAAAGCATGGAAATAAATATGGAGTTAAGATCAAAGCAAGTGCTCCATCAATTCATATGATCCGGGCTAATATATCCACAGAGATAGCTCCGATCGTAGGCGAAGAATATCAGGCAAAAGATCTGATGGAATACATCGAACAGGGATCTGAAAAACCAGGGGAAAGTATGTGGGATGTTAATATTTTTGGAAAAACACTGGAACAGCTTGTTGGAGACGGCATGCAGAGCAAGGCATTAAAAATGACAGATGAAAGCCAGCAAAAGCTTCAGGATACGATGGAAAAGATTATTAATGAGAGCAATGGAGGACTTGTCTGCATCATTATCTAAGAGCATTGACAAACAAAGCGAAAAAGAATATACTTTGATAGACAAAGTGTTTTTTGTTTCATAAATTTTGAAGATTTATGGAAGATCAAAGAGAAAAAAAGAAGCGATTAAGATAAGTGGAGTAATTATGTCTGTAAAAATATTAGGAACAGGAAGTTTTCTTCCAGAAAAATCAGTAAGCAACGATGACCTTTCCAAAGTGATGGATACAAGCGATGAGTGGATCTCATCAAGAACAGGAATTCGAAGCAGACACATTTCAATTGAAGATACGACATCAACGATGGCGGTCAAAGCAGCAAAGAAAGCATTAGAGAATGCAGGGATCAGTGCGGAAGAATTAGATCATATTTTTGTTGCAACATTATCAGGAGATCATGCAACACCAAGTACATCTTGTCAGGTGCAGAAAGGAATCGGAGCGGTCAATGCAGTATGCATGGATATCAATGCAGCATGTTCAGGATTTGTGTACGGATTGAATACAGCAATTGCATATGCGAAGGCTGGAATGGGCAAGAAGATGATGATCATTGGAGTAGAGACATTATCTAAGATCCTTGACTGGAGTGACCGAAGTACTTGTGTACTATTTGGAGACGGAGCAGGCTGTGCGATCGTTGAAGCAGATGATTCAAGAGAGATTTATATTGATGCAGGTTCTGACGGAGCAAGAGGAGATGTCCTTACCTGTGAAGAAAGACATTTAAATAATCTTTTAGTCAAAGATGAAACACCAATGCAGCAGGTTGCCATGGATGGTCAGGAAGTGTTTAAATTTGCAGTCCGTATGGTGCCAAAGAGCATTACTAAAGTGCTTGACAAGGCAGGAGTTGACAAAGAGGAAGTTAAATATTTTGTGCTGCATCAGGCGAACAGAAGAATCATTGAGGCAGCAGCAAGAAGATTAAAACAGCCAATTGAGAAGTTCCCAATGAATGTGGATCGATGTGCGAATACTTCATCAGCAACAATCCCAATTCTTTTAGATGAGATGAATCAGAAAGGTATGCTAAGTCGAGGAGACAAGATTGTTTTAAGTGGTTTTGGAGGAGGACTTACATGGGGATCTGTTTATCTCACATGGTAAGAAGATAATAAGTAAGATACGAATGAAAATAAAAATAGTCAGCTTTTATATAAAGAATCAAAGTTGACTATTTTTTTATGCGGTGAAAAAGCAGGAATCATGCAATGCAGGATTCTTTTTGAAACAAAAATATGGTATAATGAGTGGATAAGTACAGGAGGGAATCAATGGAATTACAGTTATGGAGAGAAATGCTCACCCCATATGAGCTGGCAGTAGATGAACTTGTGTTAAAGTTTCGGCATATTATAAGAGAATACAGGAATGTCGGAAGGTATTCACCGATCGAACAGGTTGACGGACGTGTAAAATCAATTTCAAGTATCTTAGACAAGATGCAGAGAAAGAAGATTAATGTCAACGATGTGGAGAAGGAACTGGAAGATATTGCGGGAGTGAGGTTGATCTGTCAGTTTGTGGAAGATATCGATAAGGTTTTAGAAATAATCGAAAGCCGCTCTGATATGGAAATCAAGAGCCACAAAGATTATATTTCACATTCCAAAGACAGTGGATACCGAAGCTATCATGTGATCATTTACTATGAAGTGAATACGATTTATGGGAAGAAACGGATTCAGGCAGAGATTCAGATCAGAACACTTGCAATGAATTTCTGGGCAACCGTAGAACATTCATTGCAGTATAAGTATAAAGGAGATATTCCAAAACATGTAACGGATAAGCTCCTTGTGGCATCCAATGCGATTGATGTATTAGATCATGAGATGTCAACGGTTCGAGATGAGATCATGGATGCACAGAATTCGTTCCGCAAGAAGTCAAATCTTGTATCAGAGATTCTTCATACGATGCAGAATTTATACAAAGTTGCAAATCGTCATGAAGTCTTAAAGATTCAGGATGAATTTTATAAAATATACGAGACAGGAGATATGGAACGCTTAGAGCATTTTAATAAGCAGCTGGATATTATCGCAGAAGGATATCGTGCTCAAAGCATTTCTTAGAAGAGATATGAAATTACCAGAATTATTTGAAGAGAAGATGAGACGCCTCTTAGGGGAGGACTTTGAAGAATACGAGAAGCATTTGGATGATCCGGCATATTATGGGATCAGAGTGAATACGTTAAAGATTTCCGTGGAGGACTTTTTAAAGATCTGTCCATTTAAAGTCACGAAAGTACCTTGGACAGACAATGGATTTTATGTAGACAGGGAAGAAAAACCATCCAAACACCCATATTATCATGCAGGACTTTATTACATTCAGGAGCCAAGTGCGATGACACCAGCTTCTTATCTGCCAGTAGAACCAGGAGACCGTGTACTGGATCTGTGCGGAGCACCGGGTGGGAAGTCAACAGAACTTGGAGCAAAGCTAAAAGGTGAAGGCCTATTAGTATCCAATGATGTCAGCATCTCAAGAACCAAAGCCTTGATCCGTAATATTGAGATGTTTGGAATCAGAAATGATATGATCCTTTGTACAGAAGCAAAATATCTAGTTCCATCAATGACTGGATTTTTCAATAAAATCTTAATTGATGCTCCATGTTCCGGGGAAGGAATGTTTCGAAAAGGAAATAATGAGATCAAGAACTGGCAGCAGAAAGGAAGCGAGCCATATGCCAAGTTACAGCGAGAGATCGTTGATGATGCGATCAAACTGTTAGCACCAGGTGGTATGCTGCTTTATTCTACCTGCACATTTTCACCAGAAGAAAATGAACAGGTGATCGAATATCTGTTAGAGAAGAATGATGATCTTTCCTTAGTGCCGATGAAGATGTGTGAAGGATTTGATCATGGGCACCCAGAATGGACATTAACAGGAAGAGAAGACATCAAACAGTGTATCAGACTATGGCCATATAAGATCAAGGGAGAAGGACATTTCCTTGCACTATTAAAGAAAGAAGACGGACCACAGCCAACATTTAAGTATGAAAAGATCAAGAAAGTCAAACTGACACCAGAGACCGAAGAATTTTTCAAACACTGTAAGATGGATATTGACTGGAGTCATGTCAGAGAACATCAGGGAAAATTATTCTATTTAAGAGAAGATATTCCAGAGATGAAAAAGGTCAGAGTTTTAAGAAAAGGGCTTTATTTAGGAGAGATGAAGAAAGGAAGATTCGAACCAAGCCAGTCCTTTGCGGTAGCGTTATCTGCAGATGAGTATGATCCATACCTTTCTTTTGATATCAATGATGAGAACACGATCAAATATTTAAAATGCGAAACTTTAGATGTAGATACGAACACGGATGGAGTTCATCTGGTTGGAACAAATGAATTTCCACTGGGATGGGCAAAGATCAAAAAAGGGAGACTTAAGAATAAATATTCTTCCAGCTGGAGATGGTTATAATGGCAAAGAAAACCAGATTAGATAAATTTTTGTGCGACAGTTTAAATATTACAAGAAAAGAAGCAAAAGAAGCAGTCAAAAAAGGAAAAGTTACGATCAATGGGGAAGTAGTGAAGAAACCAGAGTGTAAACTGGATGCAGATGATGATCAAGTGGAATTTGAGCATCAGCCGGTTATATTTGAACAGTTTCATTATCTGATGCTTCATAAACCGCAAGGCGTTGTCTCTGCGACGAAGGACAATCACGATAAGACAGTGATCGATCTGATCCATGAAGACTTTAAAGATAAACTTTTCCCGGTCGGCAGACTCGACAAAGATACCGAAGGACTGCTGCTTCTTACAGATGATGGAATGCTTGCACATGAATTACTTTCTCCGAAGAAACATGTGGATAAAGTATATTTTGCAAAAGTAGCTGGCAGATTTACAGAAGAAGAGATTAAGAGATTTAGGGAAGGTTTGGATATTGGCAATGGAGAGAAGGCAAAAGAAGCATTTCTTGAGATATTGAAGGCAGGAGAAGATCAATCTGAAGTTCTTATCACGATCACGGAAGGCAAGTTTCATCAGGTAAAGCGTATGGCAAAAGCCGTCGGAAGTGAAGTGTTATATTTAAAAAGATTGTCTATGGGACCCTTAAAACTGGATGAGGAATTAGAGATTGGAACATACAGGAGATTAAGCGAGGAAGAGCTACACAAACTAAAGGAGCATACAGATGTTAGAAAATAAAAAAGCAGTGATCTTTGATCTTGATGGGACATTAGTTGATTCTATGTGGATCTGGAAGGAGATTGATATCCGTTTCCTTGGAAAATATGGACTTGAAGTTCCTAAAGGATTAAACGACGAACTGGAAGGATACAGTTTTCATGAAACAGCTGTTTATTTTAAACAAAGATTTGAACTTCCACTTACGATCGAAGAGATCATGGAAACATGGAATCATATGGCTTCTGAGATTTATATCAATGAGATCCGCTTAAAAGATGGAGTCAAAGAATTCATTGATCTGTTAAAAAAACGGAATATGAAGCTTGGGATCGCAACAAGCAATTCAAGAAAGCTTGCGAAAGACTGTTTAAGATCCAATGGAATTTTGGATGCATTTGATTATATCTGTACATCTGATGAAGTTCCAAGAGGCAAGCCAGAGCCGGATGTTTATCTGCATGCTGCAAAGATGATCGATACCAGACCAGAAGATGCATTGGTATTTGAAGATATTCCATATGGACTTTTGGCAGGAAAGCGCGCTGGAATGGAAGTGTGTGCAGTCGAAGATCCGTATTCCCAAGGATCAGTCAAAGAAAAGAGAGAAATTGCAGATTATTATATTAATACATATTATGATATACTAGATGGAACCTATGAGACATTAAAGAGATAAAAGATGCCATAAGAAAGGGTGATCACATGAGAAATAATATCGCACTGGTAACCGGAGCATCCTCCGGAATGGGAAAAGAATTTGTCCGTGAGATTGCAAAGAAATACAAAGGACTCGATGAAATCTGGGTGGTTGCAAGAAGAAAAGACAGACTAAGAGAATTAAAGAAAGAAATCATCGGAACAAGAGTCCGTATTCTTCCATTAGATCTTATGGAAGAAAAAAGTTTTGAACGACTTAAAAAAGCTCTTGAAAAAGAACAGCCAGATGTAAGAATTTTAGTGAATGCTTCGGGATATGGAATTTCTGGTTCTTTTGAGTTTGGGACACAAGAAGATGCATCTGGAATGGTCCGTTTAAATTGCGAAGCACTCACAAGGGTAACTTATCTGGTGCTTCCATATTTAAGAAGGGGATCTTTTATCTATCAGATAGCATCGTCTGCTGGATTTGCGCCACAGCCGGGCTTCGCAGTTTATGCAGCAACCAAAGCATATGTGAAAAGCTTTTCGATTGCATTGCGCCAGGAATTAGCATGGAGAGAGATTAAGGTGATCGCTGTATGTCCAGGACCAGTAAAGACAGAGTTTTTTGATCGTGCATACGAACAGGAAGAAATGAAATTTTATAAAAGATTCGTGATGGCTAATCCAAAGAAAGTTGTAAGAAAAGCAATTCGTGATGCGAGAAGAAACAAAGCGGTATCGGTATATGGAGTGACCATGAAGATAACAAGAATGATCTGCAAACTTCTTCCTGGAAAATGGATCGCAAAAATCATGGATAAGTAAGGATATAAGATGAGAGAATTAAACATAACGACAAGAGAAGAAGGACAGAGATTAGATAAGATTCTTTCGAAATATTTAAATAAAGCTCCAAAGAGTTTTGTATACAAGATGCTTCGAAAGAAAAATATCAAGTTAAATGGCAAAAAAGCAACTGGGAATGAAAAATTAACCAAAGGAGATCAAGTTTGTATCTACCTTGCGGAAGATACGATCAATAAGTTCAGAGAAGAAGTAAAAGCCGGAAAACAAAAGCTGAAGCTTGATATTTTATATGAAGATGATAACGTCATTATGGTGAATAAACCATGGGGAATCTTATCCCAGAAATCAAAACCAGAAGATATTTCAATCAATGATCAGATCATTCCATATGCAGTGAATAAAGGACTGATCAGTGAAAAGGAATTACAAGTAGTAAAACCTTCTATCTGTAATCGTTTAGACCGCAATACAACTGGAATCATCATCTGTGGGATTTCAATGGAAGGTCTGCAGACAATGGCAGAGATGTTAAAGAACAGGGATATGCACAAGTATTATCTTTGTATTGTCAAAGGTAAATTAGACAGATCACAGAAGGTCAGTGCCTATTTAAGAAAAGATGAGAAAACAAATAAAGTAACTGTTTCAAAACAAAAGATCCCAGAAGGGAATTACATTGAAACAGCTTATGAACCTGTGATGTCAAACGATGAATTTACATTATTGAAGGTAAAACTTATCACAGGAAAGACGCATCAGATCCGCGCACACCTTGCAAGTATCGGACATCCGTTGATCGGTGATTTCAAATATGGAGACAAGAAGATTAATCAGGAGATGAAACAGAGATTTGGATTAAAAGACCAGCTGCTTCACTGCAGGGAAATCGTATTTCCAAAAGATATGAAGACATGCAGCAATCTGTCAGGAAAGAAGATACAGGCACCACTTCCAAAACGATTTGAGACGATCAAACAGGAACTGTTCGGGAGAGAGGCATAATGGCGGAAGATAAATGGAACGTAAAAGGACTTCGAGGTTCTGTTCTGGAAGAACTGATCAATTATACGAACGAAAAATACCGACAGCAAAAACTTGCGCTGGTTCAAAAGATACCGACATCGATCAAACCAGTAAGATTTGACAAGACAAAACGTCATATCACACTTGCTTATTTTGACCAGAAAAGTACGGTGGATTATATAGGAGTGGTACAGGGGATTCCAATCTGCTTTGATGCAAAGGAATGTGCCAAAGATGTATTCCCACTTCAGAATATTCATGAACATCAGGTAGAGTTTATGAGGCAGTATGAAGAACAGGGTGGTATTAGTTTCTTATTGATCTATTTTACATCAAGACACGTTTGCTATTATATGTCGTTTCAGGAGATGATAAAGTACTGGAATCGTGCAAAAGAAGGCGGAGTCAAGCATTTTAAATATGAAGAATTAGATATTGGATTTTTTGTTCCGTTAAAGCAGGGGATGATCCTTCATTATCTGGAATGTCTGCAGAAAGTTTTAGCACAAAAAGATCAAGAAGATTCGTGTCGAAAAGATTGACGAAAAGATAAATTTTGCGTATAATATAACATTGACGAAAAAGAAAACCTGTGGATGTTAACCACAGAGTAGAAAAGGATAGATTTTATGATCAGAAGCATGACAGGATTTGGACATGGGGAAGTGTCCAATGACAAGAATCAGAAAGTCACAGTGGAGATGAAATCCGTCAACCACAGATATTGTGATATTTCATTAAAACTTCCCAAGAAATTAGCCATGTTTGAGGCGAATATCCGTAATATCATGAAAGAATACGCAAGCCGTGGAAAGATTGATATTTATGTATCTTATGAAGATCTGTCAGAGACAGCGGTAAGCCTTCATTATAATCAGGCAATGGCTGCAGAGTATATGCAGGTATTTAAGAAGATGCAGGAAGATTTTGGTATTGAGACAAAGATCACTGCGGAAGCACTTGCCAAGTATCCAGAAGTTGTAACGCTTGAAGAAGTACAGCAGGATGAAGAAGTATGGTGGGAGCTGTTAGAGGCAGCCCTAAGACAGGCAGCAGAGAAATTTGTAGAGACAAGAACGATCGAAGGAGCAAATCTTAAGAAGGATCTGCTGGGCAAATTAGATCAGATGGCAGCAGATGTAGCATTTATTGAGAAACGTTCTCCACAGATCATTGCAGAATACAGAGCTAAATTAGAAGAGAAAGTCAAAGAATTTTTAGAAGACTCAACAATCGAAGAGAACAGGATCGCTGCAGAAGTTACATTATATGCAGATAAGATTGCGGTTGATGAAGAGATCGTAAGACTGCAAAGTCATATCAGTTCTATGACAGATGTGTTAGAAAGTGATGAAAGCGTCGGAAGAAAGCTTGATTTCATGGCACAAGAGATGAACAGAGAAGCAAATACGATCTTATCAAAATCAAGTGATGTTGATCTTGCAGATCATGCGATCGAACTGAAGACGAATGTTGAGAAAGTAAGAGAACAGATTCAGAACATAGAGTAAGAAGAACATAGAATAAGATAAGAAGGGAAAGATCATGGAGAAGAGAGGTTCATTACTGGTACTGTCTGGATTTTCCGGTGTCGGAAAAGGAACAGTAGCGAAGAAACTGGTAGAAAAATACGGATACAGCTTATCAATTTCCGCAACGACAAGAAAACCAAGAGAAGGGGAAGTCGATGGGAGAGAGTATTTTTTTAAGTCCGTAGATGATTTTAAAAATCTGATCGATTATAATGGATTTATCGAGTATGCCAGATATGTGGACAATTATTATGGAACGCCAAGAAAGTTTGTGGAAGAGGAACTTGCAGCAGGACATAATGTGATCTTGGAGATTGAGGTACAGGGTGCATTCAATATTAAGAAACAGTATGAAGATGCATTACTGATCTTTATCACAGCCCCAAGTGCCGCAGCGATCAAAGAACGTCTGGTGGGAAGAGGAACAGAATCCGAAGAAGTGATCAACAAACGTATCAACCGTGCCAAAGAGGAATCAGAAGACATGGACAAATACGATTATATTGTGATCAATGACCAGGTGGAAGATTGTGCGGACCGAATTCATGCCATTGTACAGGCAAAAGACTGCCTGCTTGGAAATAATCTTAAATTTATAGAAGAAACTAAAAAAGAATTAGAACAACTATAGGAGGAATTATTATGTTACATCCATCATATACAGAATTAATGAAAGTTATCAACGGTGACAGCGAAGAAGAGAAAGTTATCTCAAGCCGTTACTCTATCGTACTTGCAAGTGCTAAGAGAGCAAGACAGATCATCGCAGGAGATATGCCATTAGTAGAAGAAAAAGATGGTGCAAAACCATTATCCACAGCCGTTGAAGAACTTTGGGAAGAAAAGGTTAAGATTCTCGGAGACGACGAAGAAGCAGAAGAATAGAAATAGTAAGGAAAACAAAACAGGGTGCTTAGGAATTCCTAAACACCCTTATTTGTACAGACAGGGAGTTTTTTATGGATATTATTTTATTACTTAAAACCGTATTACTTGGAATTGTTGAGGGAATTACGGAATGGCTGCCAATCAGTAGTACAGGACATTTGATCCTGGCAGATGAATTTATCAAGTTAAACATGACAAGTGACTTTAAGGAAATGTTTGACGTTGTGATCCAGCTAGGTGCGATCATGGCAGTCGTTGTTTTATATTTTCATAAACTAAACCCATTTTCACCAAAGAAGAATCACAGGGAGAAGATGGATACGATTGTTTTATGGACAAAAGTAATTCTTGCAGTATTTCCAGCAGCGATCATTGGCGTTTTATTCGATAATTGGCTGAATGCTCATTTTTATAATCCACCAGTTGTTGCAGCAATGCTGATCATCTATGGTATTTTATTTATCATTATTGAGAATCGTAACAAACGAAGCAGAAGAAGACCGATGAATGATCTTTCCAGATTATCTTATACAATGGCACTTGGAATCGGAGTATTTCAGGTATTGGCATTAATTCCAGGTACATCAAGATCCGGAGCAACGATCCTTGGAGGAATCTTACTTGGATGTTCAAGAACTGTTGCAGCCGAATTCTCATTTTTCTTAGGAATTCCGGTAATGTTTGGAGCCAGTCTGTTAAAGATCGTCAAATTTGGTCTTGTATTTACATCAACAGAATTGATCGTACTGATCGTAGGAATGGTTGTATCTTTCCTTGTATCAATCGTAGCGATCAAGTTCTTACTTGGATATATTAAGAAGAATGACTTTAAAGCATTTGGTGTATACCGAATCATACTCGGTCTGTTAGTGATTGTGTATTTTGCATTCATCAAATAAGGAGTTTGTAAAGAATGGATAAGAATTTATTTCTAAAGAATATGGAAGAGATGATCGCCATTGCAAAGACGAATGGAAATCAGATTGACCACAAAGAATTATTAGACTATTTTAGTGATTATGACTTAAACGAGGAAGCAAAGAAACTTCTGATTGCAAGTTTTATAGAAGCTGGAATCCGTGTTCTTGGTGTGGATGAAGCAAAGATCGTTGCGGAAGAGGAGGCAGAGGCGAAAGCTGATGTTTCAGAAGAAGAGCAGGGAGCAATTCGTTTTTATGAGGAAGAATTAAGCCAGATGGATCTTCCAGGAGAAGAAGAACAAAAAGAACTGATCACAGCATGGCTTTCCGATAGAGGAGATGGAGAAGCAGTGATCGAAAGCTTTCTCCCACAGATTCTTGAAATCGCAAGAAATCATATGGGAAAAGGTGTCTTATTTGGAGATCTTGTACAGGAAGGTAACATTGGACTATTAGAAGCAATGGCAATCTATCAGGGCAATGATGCCCAAGGCTTTCTTGCACATGCCAAAAGTGCGGTGGAAGATTCCATTCTGGATGCGATCGCAATGCAGAGAGGTTCTGACAGTGTCGGAGAGGCAATGGCGATCAAAGCAAATCGTTTGGATGATGCATCTACATTTTTATCAAAAGAACTTGGAAGAGAACCAAAGATTGAAGAATTAGCGAAGTATCTTTCTATGACAGAAGAAGAGGTGAGAGAGGTCATGAAGATTTCTCTGGATGCACTTTCTGTTATGGAAGCAGATATCAAGCAGTCATAGAAGAATCCTTAGTGTTAGCAGAGGGGAGGCTGATCTTATGAATATCAGACAAAAGCAGGAACAGACGGAACTAAGGCTGTTAAGCCCGTATGCGACACGAAGTATGGATACAAAAGGAAGAAGAAAGCCGGAAATGGAATGCGAGATACGGACCTGTTTTCAAAGAGACAGAGACCGGATCTTGCATTGCAAGGCTTTTCGCCGTTTAAAAGACAAGACACAGGTGTTTTTATCACCAGTGGGAGATCATTACCGGACAAGACTAATGCATACACTTGAAGTGTCACAGAATGCAAGAACGATCGCAAAGGCATTGGATCTTAATGAGTCCTTAACGGAAGCGATCGCCTTGGGACATGATCTCGGGCATACACCATTTGGTCATGCAGGAGAACGAGTATTAAATGAAATGAATCCGAATGGATTTAAACATAACCGGCAAAGCGTACGGGTTGCACAGTATCTGGAGAAGAATGGCGAGGGATTAAATCTCACATGGGAAGTATTAGACGGCATGGAAAATCATTCAATGAAAAGTATGCCGCACACCTTGGAAGGAAAAATCGTCCGTCTGGCAGATAAGATTGCGTATATCAATCATGATATTGATGATTCTGTGCGCGCCAAAGTCTTGAGAGAAGAAGATCTTCCAAGGGAATACACAGATGTGCTTGGAACGACATATCGTGAGCGAATCAATACAATGGTTTTAGATATTGTAAAGCACAGCGAAGGAATCAATGATATTGTGATGTCGCAGGAGATAAGAGATGCGATGACAGGGCTTCGAAGTTTTATGTTCCAGAGAGTATATGAGGAACCGAATACGAAGAAAGAAGAAGAGAAGATCAAGAATATCATTGGACCATTATACGAATATTATCTTCATCACATTGATGAACTTCCAGTGTATAACCAGAAGATGATCAATACGAGAGAAGACAGGGAACAAGCGGTCTGTGACTATATTGCAGGGATGACGGATCACTTTGCGATTGAACAGTATACAGATATTTTTATTCCAAAATTTTTTATGCAAAAATAAAGGAAAATAAAAAAAGATGTAGAATAATATATTATAGAGGGATTTTTTAAGGAGGGACAAGCGTTGATTTACGGAGAAGAAATCATAGAAGAGGTGCGAAGCCGGAATGATATAGTAGATCTCATCTCCACTTATGTGCCGCTAAAGAAAAAAGGAAGTTCTTATTTCGGATTGTGCCCATTTCACAATGAAAAATCACCCTCTTTTTCTGTAAGCAGAGATAAACAGATGTATTATTGTTTTGGATGTGGGGCAGGCGGAAACGTCTTTACTTTTTTGATGGAATATGAGAATTTTACTTTTCCGGAAGCATTAAAGTATCTTGCAGAACGTGCAGGAATGGAACTTCCAGAAGAGGAACTGAATGAAGAAGCCAAGCGGGCAATGGATGCGAAAGCCAGACTTCGGGAGATGAATAAGCTTTCTGCCAATTATTTTTATTATCTGCTTCACAGCAAACGAGGACAGAAAGGGCTTGCTTATTTAAAAGACCGTGGCATTACAGATGAGACGATCAAGAGATTTGGGCTTGGCTACGCAGATATTTATAATGATGATCTGTATCGTTTCCTGAAGAGTAAGGGATACAGTGATGAAGATTTGAAAGATTCTGCACTTGTAACGATCGATGAGAGGCGTGGCGGAAGTGATAAGTTTTGGAACAGAGTTATGTTTCCAATCATGGATGTCAACAATCGAGTGATCGGTTTTGGTGGCAGAGTCATGGGAGATGGGTCGCCCAAATATTTAAATTCAAAAGAAACCACATTATTCGATAAAAGCCGTAATCTCTATGGATTGAATTTTGCAAGAAGTTCAAGAAAGAAAGAGATTATTTTATGTGAGGGATACATGGATGTCATATCCATGCATCAGGCAGGATTTACGAATGCAGTAGCAGCACTTGGAACTGCATTTACAAGCGGACATGGAACACTGCTTAAACGTTATACAGAGAATGTTATACTTTCATTTGACAGTGATGAAGCCGGACAGAGAGCAATTTTACGTGCAATTCCGATTCTTAAGGAAGCGGGACTGACTGTCCGTGTACTGGATCTTAAGCCATACAAAGATCCGGACGAGTTTATCAAAGGATTAGGAAGCGAAGCACTAGAAGAAAGAATAAGAAAAGCAACCAGCAGTTTTATGTTTCAGGTAAAAGTTGCTGCAGGAAGATATGATCAGAACGATCCAGAGGAGAAGACAAAATTCCAGCATGAAGCGGCAAAGCTGCTTTCAACGATTGAGGAACGTCTGGAACGTAAGAATTATATTGACGCTGTATCAAGAGAATATTATATTGATGCAAAAGATCTGGAAGAATTGGTTAATTATTATGGAACTTCTGGATATGCAACAGCACAAAGGCAGCAAAATACACCAAAACAGCCAGAGAGAAGACTGCAGCAGAGCGAAGCAAAAGAAGAAAAGAAAAAGCAGCCACAGAAACTTCTGCTTACATGGATGGTCAATGAGCCACAGTTATTCGAGAAATTGAAGGGAATCATCGGGCCAGATGATTTTTATGAACAGATTTATCATGGAGCGGCATTACTGCTGTTTAAACAATATGAAGAAGAAAACGCAGTAATACCAGGAAAGATATTAAATCAATATACAGATCTTAATGATCAGAAGAAGATCGCAGAATTATTTAATACGACATTGAAGATCAGTCCGTCACCAGAGGATCGCAATAAAGCGTTGAATGATATTGTGCGAAGAGTGAAAGAAGATAGTATTGAACAACAGATGAACGCAACAAATGATATTTTGAAATGGCAGGATTTGATCAAGGAGAAAGCAAACCTTGCAAAACTGCATATTTCATTATAGGTTGGTTAAAATAGGAAGAGAAGAAAGGGACGAATTATGGAAGGTACAATGGAACAGTTCACCGAGAAACTTGCAGGACTGGTGGAATTAGGAAAAAAGAATAAGAACTTTTTGGAGTATGCACAGATTGATTCATATTTCAAAGATATGAAACTGACTTCTGATATGATGGAAGCAATTTATGATTATCTGGAACAGAATGGAATCGATGTACTTACTCTTGCCGCAGTTGCAGACGATGATGACGATCTTGATGATCTTGACGATACATTAGAGGATGAGACAGAGATTGCCGTTCCTGATGGTGTCAGCATTGAAGATCCAGTTCGTATGTACTTAAAAGAGATCGGTAAAGTACCGCTTCTTAGTGCAGATGAAGAGATCAAACTTGCACAGAGAATGGAAGAAGGGGATGAAGCAGCCAAGAAGAAACTTGCTGAGGCAAACCTTCGTCTGGTAGTAAGTATTGCAAAACGTTATGTTGGACGTGGAATGCTCTTCCTTGATCTGATTCAGGAAGGTAACTTAGGTCTGATCAAAGCCGTGGAGAAATTCGATTACCGCAAAGGATACAAATTCAGTACTTATGCGACATGGTGGATTCGTCAGGCGATTACAAGAGCAATTGCCGATCAGGCAAGAACGATCCGTATTCCAGTGCATATGGTAGAAACGATCAATAAACTGATCCGTGTATCCAGACAGCTTCTTCAGGAACTTGGAAGAGAACCATCTCCAGAAGAAATCGCAGCAGAGATGGATATTCCAGTTGAGAGAGTTCGTGAAATCTTAAAGATTTCTCAGGAACCAGTATCATTAGAGACACCAATCGGTGAAGAGGAAGACAGCCACCTTGGAGATTTCATTCAGGATGAGAATGTACCAGTGCCTGCGGATGCAGCAGCTTTCACTTTACTGAAAGAACAGTTAGATGAAGTGCTTGGAACATTAACAGAGAGAGAACAGAAAGTATTAAGATTACGTTTTGGATTAGATGACAGCAGAGCCAGAACACTTGAGGAAGTCGGAAAAGAATTTAACGTTACAAGAGAACGTATTCGACAGATCGAGGCAAAAGCACTGCGTAAGTTAAGACATCCAAGCCGCAGCAGAAAATTAAAAGATTATTTAGATTAAGGTATGATTATGGAATTATCAAATAGATTAGAAACGATCGCATCATTTGTCACAGAAGGTTATGTGGTGGCAGATATCGGGACAGACCACGGATACATACCAATCTATTTAACAAGTAATGGAAACTGCCCGAAAGCATATGCGATGGATGTAAATAAAGAACCATTAAGCCGTGCAAAAGCACATATTGAAGAAGAGAATGCAGGAGAAGTTGTATCCTGCATTCTTTCTGATGGATTACATGAATTACCAAAAGATACTGTAGATTCCGTTGTGATCGCAGGAATGGGAGGAGACTTAGTTGTAAGGATTTTAGAACAGGATTTTGACAAATTAGCAAATGTCAAAGAACTGATCTTATCTCCACAGTCTCATTTAGAAAGAGTACGACATTTCTTAAATGATCACAGATTTCGCATTCTAGAGGAAGAATTCTTAAAAGAAGATGGAAAATATTACGTTGTGATCCGTGCTGTTCATGGCAAACAGCACTATGATAAAGAATGTTTCTACCGCTTTGGTGAAGAATTGATTCTTGCAAAACATCCAGTACTTCTTGAATATCTGGATCAGGAATATGTAAAATATTCAAAGATTAAAGAAAGTCTTACCGATGAATCAAAAGAACATATTAAAAGACGTAAGGAAGAAGTAGAAGATTTACTGGGAGATATCACGGAGGCACTTTGTTATTATGAATTGTAGAGAACTAGTTAATCTTTTGGAGAAGGAAGTACCCTTAGAGACAGCAGAAAGCTGGGATAATCCAGGATTTCTTGTTGGAGATAAAGAAAAAGAGATCAAAAAGGTTTTAGTTGTTCTGGATATTACAAATGAAGTTGTTGAATATGCAATCAAAGAGCATGTAGATTTTATCCTTGCACATCATCCAGTGATTTTTTCAAAGATCAACAGATGTACCAGTGATGATTTCCTTCAGAATAAGCTTTTGAAACTGATCAGTCATGGAATCTGTGCATATGGAATGCATACTTGCTATGATGTATGCAGAATGGGAGACCGCATGGTAGAACGTCTGGGACTTAACAGCCCATGTGGACCTGTAGAAGATAGTGTATCTAACAATGAAAAGGCACAGGGAAAAGGAATCGGTATCACAGCATGCATCAAAGAAGATGTAACCGTTGGAGAATATGCAAAGAAAGTCAAAGAAGCATTTTCACTGGACAGTGTAATGGTATTTGGTGATCCAGATACGAAGATATCAAAGATCGCAATTGTTCCGGGATCAGGAAGAAGCATGATCGGTCATGCAAAGCAGACAGGAGCAGATGTATTCATAACTGGAGATATCGGACATCACGAAGGACTTGATGCTGTTGATATGGGAATGTGCGTGATCGATGCAGGACATTACGGATTAGAACATGTATTTATTGACGATATGAAGCAATTACTTTGTGATCAGACAGAAGATCTTGAGGTGATCACATATAAAGCAGGAAGTCCATATAAAGTTTTTTAAATAAATTTGTTTATTGATAAAAGAGAAAGAAGTGATGGCATATGATCAAAGTTACAGCAGGTCAGACCATTTATGAAGTAAAAGAGGGAACAACGCTTGCCGAGTTTGCAAAGGGGCTGCAAAAACAAGAGGAACCAGTGATCCTTCTCGCTTACATGGATGGAAAATTAACAGAATTATTTGCACAGATCAAAAAAGATTGTCATGTACGTTTTGTTACATTGAAAGAACAGGCAGGGTATATGGCGTATAAACGTACAGCAACCTTTATGTTTTTAAAGGCATGTGAAGATTTTCTTGGAAAAGGTAAGAGTACGAAGATAGCAATTGATTACTCCATTGGAAATAGTATCTTTTGTGATTTTTCTTCCATAGATCAGACAGTTGATGATAAATTCGCACATTCCATTCAAAAACGAATGGAGCAGCTGTATGAGGCAGATTTACCAATTACAAAAAGATCACTGGATACAGATCAGGCATCAAGATATTTTGACAGTGTTGGCCTCAAAGGCAAGAGAGAACTGTTTAAATTCCGCAGAGAATCAAAGACAAATATTTATTCTCTGGATGGATATGATAATTATTTTTACGGGTATATGGCACCATCAACAGGGTACATTCCAGCATTTTTGGTATCACCATATGAACATGGTGTGGTATTGCAAATTCCAAAACGCAAGCAGACCGAACAGATCGTTCCGTTTACACCACAGCCAAAACTGTTCCATGTGATGCAAAGATCGAGAGAATGGACAAAAACGATGGGAGTCGATACGGTTGGGGCATTAAATGATGAGATCACATATGGTAATATCAACCATCTGATCTTATTACAGGAAGGCTTACAGGAGAAACTTCTTGCAGATATCGCAGATGAGATCGTAAACAAGAATAAGCGGATCATTTTGATCGCAGGACCTTCATCTTCTGGAAAGACAACATTTTCTCATAGATTGTCGATTCAGTTAGAGATTGCTGGATTAACGCCGCACCCAGTTTCCATGGATGATTATTTCTTGGATAGAGAATTATCTCCAAGAGATGAAAATGGTAATTATAATTTTGAAACGATCGCATCTCTTGATGTAGATCTGTTGACAAAACATATCAATCAGCTGTTAAATGGCGAAGAAGTTGATGTTCCAAGCTACAATTTTATTTCTGGAAAAAGAGAGTATCATGGACATAAATTAAAGATTGGGCAAAAAGATGTCCTCGTTATGGAAGGAATTCATGGATTAAACGGAACTCTCACGAATGAGATTCCAGAAGATGCCAAATACAGAATCTATGTCAGTGCATTAAATCAGATCAACTTGGATGAACATAACAGAATACCAAGTTCCGACGGAAGATTATTGCGAAGAATCGTAAGAGATGCTATGACAAGAGGAAATGATGCCAGAGAGACAATCTCAAGATGGGATTCTGTAAGAAAGGGAGAAGAAGACAATATTTTCCCATATCAGGAAGAAGCAGATGTGATGTTTAACTCTGCACAGGTCTATGAGATTGCAGTACTGAAGCAATATGCAGAACCATTGCTTTTTGCGGTTCCAAAGGATTGTCCAGAGTATCAGGAAGCAAAAAGATTATTAAAATTCTTAGAATATTTCTTAAATATTCCAAGCGAAGCCATTCCAAAGACATCTCTTTTAAGAGAATTTATCGGTGGCAGTTGCTTTGAAGTGTAAGATGTGATATAATAGTTGGCGCTTAGTCGGACAAATGGTCGCGCCGTTTCAGACGAAAGGGGAACGGTGAGGAAAGTCCGGGCTTCACAGGGCAGGATGCCGGATAACGTCCGGTAG
>CAJMOO010000029.1 GCA_905215045.1 uncultured bacterium
CTTTGTTTTCCAATTCCTATTACCTTTTTCACGTCGATCACCTTCTTTCTAATTTATATATCTCTTTTTTCTTCTTTTAGTATACAAAAAATGGGAATCTCAGGCAACCTTGAGTATCTGTCTGATCACGCATCCAAAACCGTCAATGCCGTCACTGCTCCAACAATACATAAGATTCCAACAACATCGATCATTCCAAAGGCCTGTCCAAGCACGGTTGCGGAAAGAATCGTTGCAACCAGCGGTTCCACGCATCCAAGCATACTTCCCTGAACTGGTCCTAACATGGAAATCCCATGGAGATAACAGGAAAACGCCACGATTGTTCCTAAGAATACAACTCCAATTGTCATTGCAACCGTCATGATATCCCAATGTCCTGGGACACTCCACACTTTTGTAAATGGAGTTACCAAAACTCCACCGACAAACATTCCCCATCCTGTTGTCTCTAAAGTACCAAATTCGTCTAATAATTTCTTTGGCTGCACGTTATAAACTGCAAAAGCAAAAGCGGATAACAATCCCCAGAATAATGCTGCATTAGTGATCACTAAGTTTTTTATACTTCCATGTGTTGCAAGCAAAAAGATTCCTACGATCACAGTTGCCAGTACAAGCACTTCTTCTTTCTTTGGAAATCTTTTTTCCACTAATACAAAGAACACCATAATTAAGATTGGTGCAGAATACTGAATAACTGTCGCAGTTCCCGGATTTGACTCCTGAATGGCAAGGAAGTACGTCATCTGACACATAGCCATTCCAATCATCCCGAAGATCAGCTGATTGACCGCTGAATCTTTTCTTTTCCATACACGAAAAATTGAATTCCCTTTTCTCTGATACATAAGCAACAGCAGGCAGATTCCTGCCCCTAATAATCTGACTGTCACAAGCCACGTAGCCGTCAGATCTTTTGCATCAAATAAATATTTCCCCATCACACCGGACATGCCCCAGCAGCATCCTCCTGCAACTGTGAAGCAGATTCCTTTTAAACTTCGATTCATAAATACATTTCTCCTCGTATCTGTATTTTTATCTATTCTTCTGTGACTAAATTATCAAATTCACATTTCTCAAATTCCTGAATGGAAATATTTTTCTTGTTTGGATTGGCGTATACAAAAGTCTTATCTACATTTTCTAGGTAATTTTGAATCTTATCATTTGTCGCACTGATGATTGCCTGGAATCCTAGATTCCTGATCAGGTCAATACAACTTGCAACTTTCTCTGCATCCATCTTAGAGAATGCTTCATCTAAGACAACCAGACGGATGCTTGGATTTCTTCGTACTTTTGGTGAAAGATGAATTCCATAGGCCTGTGCAAAACTTGCGAGTAATGCAACATATAATGGGTTCTGTCCTTCTCCACCAGAGTTTTTCTTGATCATCTTACTTAATCCGATCGTCAGTTTTTCATCACCATCCACAATCTGTTCCATATCAAAGGACAGATACGTACGATAATCAGAATATTTCTGCATATCACGTTTCGCATTCTCAAGTTCTTCACCGGTTGCACCTTCTGGCGGGATAAAGATCTCTATCAATTCATTCATCAGTTCCCCGTATTTATTCTCATGTTCCATAGAGAAGAGATTCATCTGGTCATCCATCGTTGTATTTAAGACAGATGGATCGATATTCAGAGAATCATCCATAAACATTGGATAATATTTTCCATCGGCTCCTGTATTTCTTGTGATCTTAAATTGGTATTTGTCTTTCCCAAAGTCGAGTCCACTGATCATGCGGTTTAATTCATCCCTGCGCTGATAAGCTTCCCTGATCGCGCTTCGAATCTTGTATACAAAGTCATCTTTGAAATGTTCCATTGCTGTTTTGGCCTGTTTTGCAGCTTTTTCACGATACATTTCCATGTGATCAGATGATAATTCCTTATAAAGCTTGTCATACACATCATTATTCTCATCTACTGCTGAGAATGTGCGGTTCGGATATTCCCTTAAATATGCAGTTCTGACTTCCACAAGCTTTCTATATTCTTCTTCCTTCTTCGTTCCGGCATCATAGTATTTCCTTGCTGCACGTTTTTTGAGACGTTCATAGTCTTCGGTGTCTGTCTTCTCGATCTCTTGTGCAAACTGCTGCTCGTACTCTCCATTTGCCGGTAATTCATTCTGTGCACGGATCAATGCTTCATTCTGGTCAATGATCTGCTGTCTGCATTCTTTTAATGCGTTCTGTGTTGCCCAGATCGCTTCTTTCATTGCATTGATCTCTTGTTTGCAATCTTCCTGTTTCGCCCTGTTCTGGTCTCTTTCCTCTTCCAGACCTTTTAAGGCACCTTCTCTTAATTTTGTCAGCTGATTTTCTAAATCTTCATATTCTTCCTGACGTTCTTTCGCTCGTTCCAGTGTTTCCTGCTGTTTTAAATATTCCTCGGCTGACTGTGGAAGATATTCATAATCTAAGATGACAGCTGCACTTAGAACTTCTTTTTCTAATGGATCTTTCTTGTCAAAGATCTTATCTTTTTCTTTCTCTAACTCTTTGATCCTGTGACGTAAACTGTTATCTCCGATGTAGGAGTTTCTTGTGTACTGCTTTGGATCTAATCGTTTTAACTGGAAGTTCTTATAAAGCATTCCATCTGGCGTGATACCGGTACGACAATTTCTTAATTCGTCGATCGTCTCACATTTGATCACACGCCCGATCAGCGATTCGATTAACTTTTTCACATAAGACTGCTCTGCAAGAACCTCTTCTGATAACGCATTTTCCTCGACCTTCATGTCCTGCTTATCAATCTTTTGTGTATCTGCGATTGAAATTCTCCAGTATTTCTTCTGATCCATATCACGATAGATTTCCATGGCATCCTTGACGTATTTTGGTTCCACGATCAGAGTCAGTTTATTCGATCCTAAATATCCTTCGACCGCTTTATGCCATTTCTCATCTTTCATATCTAACAGATCGGCAAGCACATTTACCTTTACAAAATCACCACATTTTTCGCTTAATTTCGTCTGTAATTCATATCTTGCATCCAGAACTTCTTTTGGATACGCTTTGTTACCCTTTTTCAGTTCTTTCAACTCATCAGAAATGGATTTTTCCTGTTTCTTTAAGGTTCTTAGTGCAGACGCATTATCTTGTCGTTCTTCCTCAGTTTCTTTTCTTAAGATATCCAATGTATGTTTTAATCGGTTTAGATCATCTTCTGTGATATCTCCCTGTTCAAATTTCTCGATATCCCAGATTGCCTGATTTGGCGTAATATCGAGATCACACCATTTTTTTAAGTCTTTTGATGTCTGTTCCCAACGCTGTACGGAATGATTTAACTGTCCTAACAACTCCTGAACATCCTTTTTCCTTGTTGCGATCTGATCGTATCCACTTCCTGCGATCTGTGCTACTAATGCATCGTATTCTTTGGCGAGTTTCTCTAGTTTCTTCTCAAGAACTGTTTCATTCTCTTCCTGTGTCTTTAGATCTTTCTCTCCATCTTCAATCTTTTGCTGTAATAGATGAATATCTGTTTTTAATTTCAGGACATCCAGTTTGTTCATGCGGTACTGACAATAATCCTGTTCCTCTTTTTTGGTCTTGAATTTAACGAAACTTTCTTTGATCTCTTCTAAGCTCTTTGCTTCCTTTAATGTATCTTCGATTCTCTGACGCATTCTTCCATACTGCATCACGCTTTCCTGCATATCTTCAATATGAATGTCCTGCTCCATACAGATGTATTCTTTCACAAAATCTTCGAGCTTGATATTCATTTTAAATGGGATCGCGCGTTTAAACAGTCTTGGGAATTTCTCCATATCAAGACCGCCAAGATAGATGTCATACATCTGTTTTCTAAATCTCTCGTTGCTTGTTCCAAAATAGAAATCTTCTTTTTTGAAGTTTTTCTGCATATATTTGCGGAGTTCCGAAATTGTCATCGCATGTTCTTCCGTACGGTAAGCATTCTCTAAAATGCCGCCTTTGTGCCAGAAAAATAATCTGGATGTATCATTTCTTGCTGTATCTACGTCAAATACAACTCCAAGACATTCTTTTTCGTCAGATTCTGTCTGTGTAAATTCAAGAACGATCGTTGTGGAGAAGTTTTTATTTCTCAAATAAGTAACTTCATCTTTCTCTCCGACCGCAACCATTCCTCGCAGGTATTCGATCAGATTTCGATCGGAATCGTCTGCTGCCGCCTTATTAAAGAATCCACGACCATCTGTATTCGCATATAAAACGATCTGCATCGCATCGATCACTGTTGACTTTCCACTTCCAGAATGTCCGGTAAAAAAATTGATTCCATCGTTGAAACTTAATATTTTCTGATCTATATAATGCCAATTATTCAGGCATATCTTCGATAATGCCAGAAATGGCTGCTTCGTCTTCGTCAAACTCACTGTCTACTTCCTCCTTACTGAAACTTTCGATCAATCTGCGGATGTCATCTCCTAGTAACACGACATTCACGCATGGATAGATCATCATTCTTGTCTCGTCATTTAACTCTTCTAATACATCGAGTGGTTCGATGATCTGATATTTCTTTAATAATGCGATGGAACGACGCATCTCAGTGATGGATGGCAAGGTTCTCATCAGATGGAAATCATTGATCTTTTCATGGATTTCTCCTAATGATGTATACACACTTGTATTCGATGAAGCCTCTGCCATATGTTCATCATACAATAATTTTAAGATCAGAAGATAAATGGTTGATAATCTGGAAATCTTCTCTCCGATCAAAGTTTCTCCTTCAATATAAAAGACTCCAAGATGCAGATTTTCTCTTAATTCGATTCCTGAAATCTTAAAATATTCTCTTAAAAATTCCTGATGCAGGTCAATGGTTCTAAATTCTTTATTGTATACAAGTCTTCCGCTCTTTTTATCATATTTTCTTTCTAATACAAATGTCTGTTTTAACAACGTACGGATCACTTTCGTGACCGCATTTTTTTCTTCGTCATTCAATTCTTCATAATACGGTATCATGATTTCGGTTTCCTCCTTACAAAAGTTAATGCCGGATAGCGGTAACTTCCATTATCGATCAATTTATCGTCTCTCTCGATCGCTTTATATTTACTGTTTCTTCTCGTACTGTAATCGTAAGCAAGGATTAATTTCTCAAAGGACTCTTCATCCCTGATATCAATATCCTTAACTTCCATATGGTCATCATGCATGTAAGCTTCAATGAAATCTTCAATCTCAGCCTGTTGGTATCTTGTATGAATCTTATTTAATCTTAGGACATCTTCTCTTGATAATTCTTCCTGCTGCTTTTCTTCTTCCACCTGACTTGCAAAATCTCTTCGTTTTCTCTTCTTATACAAAGACTTCTCTGAAAGCACTTCAAAATGAGAGAGATTCATACTCTTTCCGACCTTCTCGATCTTTTCCTCGCTGTCCTTAGAATCCCCGATTGTCTTTAACAGCTGGATCATCAGACCCCTTGTATCGGATTCCCCATTCAGCATGTAATTCATACGTGTTACAGTTGCCCTGATATATTTGGAATGTTCTTTATCCATATTGGAAATTCGATGTTCTATGTCATCAAATCCACGCTCGATCGCATTAATGATACTTAAGACATCTTCACCTTTTTCTTTATCTGCTTTCTTCTGTACCTGTTCCATCCATGGAATATCTTCTCTCATTTCTCTTAAACATCGTTTGATATCATTTTTATATAAATAGAAGTTATCATTTGTCTTTAAGATATGATATTTCTTCTCAACGATCTCCTCGACGTAACCTTCCAAATGTTCTGCCAGCACTTCTTCATATGATTTCTGTTTTAGCAGTCGGCTAAAGAAATGGTCCATGTTGTGTAACATATCCTGCAAGGCTTTATTTAATTTCTTTGTATTAACAAGCGCTGTTTTTAACATGGCTAAGTTCATCTTCTTATCATGCCAGAATGAAAACAGTGTTGCGTATACATTCTGGATATAGATCTCTGTGTCATCCGTTGATGGGTTGACTAATTCTTCAAATGCTGTTAAAAATACGGCTGCGTAATCAGGAATGATGATATTGGTGGTTAATGTTGAGAAATCTTCGATCCTCTTTAACCATCCTGTTTTGATCAGCCAGTTTAAGATCCTGTTTGGCGGTGTCTGGCTTGCATCAGTTTCTGATTCAAATTCTTCAGGAGATAACCAGATCCGCTGGCTTTCGTTCCAGTCTTCTAATACCTGAAGGCATACTTCTTTACTTAAATAATAATTGTTATATTCATATTCTTCGTTGATCTTCAGCAAGGCTTCCATATAAAGTTCTCTGTTCATCGAACGAAATAAACTCCAGAATGAATCTGGGATATCATAGGCAAATTTCATAGGTAACTTCCTTCTTTGGTTGTACTTTATTCTCTGACTCTTTATTTTAACTGATTCGAATGACCTCGTAAAGTGATTTCCTATGAAATAATAATTGACACAAGTCCGAAATCGGACTATAATTATCATAATCTTGTAGTCCGATTTCGGACTAGATATAATTGTTATAAGAAAGGAAGTCACTATGGAATCGAAACAAAATCGTGCCTTAAAGGAATTTGATTCTCTCTATAAGATGATCGATGATGTCTATCATGAGATCGCTCTTTCCATGCATCTTACAGATTCCGCATTTCTCATTTTATATTGTCTGTTAGAACTTGGAGATGGTTGCTCTCAGAAAGATATCTGCAAACTTTACTCCATCTCAAAACAAACGGTGAATTCTTCCGTAAAATCATTAGAAGATAAAGGAGTTTTGATCCGTAAAGCCGGCGTCGGAAGGGATATCCACTTATTTTTTACAGAGTTTGGACGAGAATTTTCTGAAAAACATATCGGTCCTGTCTTTGATATGGAAAATGCTACATTTGAATCTATGGAGCCTTCGGAGTGTGAACAGCTGCTTTCTCTTACGAGAAAATATGTTCAGATTTTAAAGAAAAATACGAAACACTATATCTTAGAGGAAAAGGAGTTTTAGTCTATCATGAAGATTCAATTATCGGATCATTTCACTTACAAACGTCTGATCCGTTTTGTCTTTCCATCGATCATTATGATGATCTGTACTTCGATGTACAGTATTATTGATGGATTATTTATTTCCAATTTTGCAGGAAAAACAGCATTTGCTGCAGTCAATCTGATCCTTCCTGTTGCGATGGGTGTTGGAGCGATCGGATTTATGATCGGTTCTGGTGGAAGTGCGATCGTTGCAAAGACGCTTGGTGAAGGTAAAGAAGAAAAAGCAAATGAATATTTTTCTATACTGATCTTTACTGCTTTGATCGGAGCTACGATTCTGTCTATCTTTGGATTTATTTTTATAAGGCAGATCTGTATAGCACTTGGTGCGCGTGGACAGCTGCTTGAATATGCGTCTACTTATGGACGTATTATGTTTGTATCACAGCCAATGTTTATGATGCAGACGATCTTTTATAACTTCTTTATTACAGCTGAGAAACCTTCTTACAGTCTTCGTATGTCTTTGATCTCTGGTGTGATCAATATCGTGTTTGATTATCTCTTTATCGGCGTTATGCATTATGGTGTTGCCGGAGCTGCGGTTGCAACAGCCATGGGAGAATATGTCGGCGGGCTTGTACCGTTGATCTATTTTGCACGGAAAAATAACAGCAGCCGTCTTCGTCTTGTGAAACCTGTCTGGAGAAAAGATATTTTATTAAAGACCTGTTTAAATGGTTCTTCGGAATTTATGACAAATGCTTCTTCTTCCGTTGTAAATATGCTTTATAATACACAGTTAATGCGCCTTGCTGGTGCAGATGGTGTTGCTGCTTATGGTGTGATCATGTATGCGAACTTTATCTTTGCTGCGATCTATCTTGGATATTCTATGGGAAGCGCTCCGATCACCAGTTATAATTATGGGGCTGGAAATCATTCGGAATTGAAGAATATGTTGAAGAAGAGTTTGTCTTTAATTGCTGTAACTGGGGTTTGTCTGACTTTGATCTCTGAGTTTTTTGCCCATCCGCTGATCAATATCTTTGTTGGATATGATGCTGATCTGTTTGCTATGACGTTACATGGATTCCGGTTGTATGCATTTGTGTTTTTGATCAATGGATTTAATATCTGGGCTTCTTCGTTCTTTACAGCTTTGAATAATGGGGTTGTTTCTGGGATGATTGCGTTCCTTCGAACTTTGTTGTTTCAGATTGGGTGTATTATGCTGCTGCCAATTTTGCTTGGATTGAATGGAATCTGGATGGGAGTTGTTGTGGCGGAGATGTTGACTTTAATTGTTACGATTTATTTTTTACGGAGTAGAAAGAAAGTTTATCACTACTAGATTTTGTAATAGTGTTTCATGTATGAGTCAGAAAGAAGATAAGAAAAAATATTTATAAGAATACAGGGTGACACTCCGCATTTTTGAAAGCGTTTTTTCTTATCTTCTTTCTGACTCATACAACGGAACGCTGTTCAAATCACTACACAATGTGTATGTTAAACTGTATTAGTTGATGATTTTTGTACTTATTAACAGAAGTTTAGATAAAATCTACAACACCGATTTGTTGGGATATTTGAAAATTATCTTATCTTAATTTCTCTTCAATTGTAGTAATATCCGCATTTTTTTCGTTATATGTCACCGTGCCCAAAACCACCAGAAGCATATTAATAACAATCACAGCCAACAATATAAATCCAATAACTTTCCATATTCTTTTATGCCGTCTATTCTTAAGCGCCAATTGTTCACTGATCTTCGCAAGTTGTTCTGCTACTTCATTCTTATTGGTTTCTTCTTTTATTTCACTACCCAATAATTCACTCACTTTAATCTCTAATACATCCGCTAATTTGGATAATGTATCTGCATCTGGTACGGATAGTCCTTTTTCCCATTTGCTGATAGTTTGTCTTACTACATGAATTTTGATCGCAAGTTCTTCTTGTGTGTATCCTTTTGCTTTTCTTATTATTTTCAGATTCTCATTAAACATAATTATTGTCTCTCCTTATATTTTGATGTATTGAATTTACACCAAAATATGTCGTTGCGGCAAGCAACGTGGGTTAACATTATCCTTTTATCATCTCTAACAATTCTGGTATATCATTTTTTAATGTTTCAAAGACAATATTTAAATCAACATTTCCATAATCGTGTACAATACGATTTCTCAATCCATACATAGCATTCCATGGAATATATCCTCTTTTCTCTTTATACTCATCCGACAATTTCTTTGCATTTTCAGATAACTGAATCATTCGAAACAACATTGAATCCAGTAGTATTTCATTTGCATTCAATTCTTCTATATCTACATCTTTCATATGTTGTACTATAAATTGCAAATCGTTTCGTATTTTTTGAATGTAATAACGATCATTCTTTACATTATCCATATATTTTTATCCCATCTTTTAATATTTCTTGTGTTAATTCTAAATTATCTTTTAGTTGATTAATTTCTAAAACATCTACTTTTTTGTGTAGTGCTTCTCTAATTTCTTCGACTAATCCATAAAATTTTAGTCCTTTTACATTTGCTGAAATTAACAGATCCACATCACTGGTTGGCTTTGCTTTCGATTTAGCGTAAGATCCAAAAAGATAACAAAAATTTACATCATATTTTTGAAATACATTTCCGCATTTTTCAGTTATATATTCTATATCAATAATTCCATGTTCTTCGTCTATTGGATTTATTTCTGAAAGTTTTTCTAATATATATTTGTATTTCAAACTTCCTTGTTTTTTCTCATCATTCTCATATGATTTATAAGAACGTAAAGATATTCCTACCAAATCAGCAACTTGTTGTTGTGTCATCTTTTTTTCAGTTCTCATTTTTTTTAACTCACCCATCATAATTGCACCTCTTAATTTATAATAGTGCAATTTTTGCACTTCGTCAATTCGAAGGTGCAAAAATTGCACCATTATTTAAATTCTATAATAGGTATTTTTTCTTAATAAATTTTTTTATTCTATGATCATGGCTGGCTTATCTGCATATTCATCGAGAAAAATCAATACTTTCTTGCCGTATAAAAGATTTAGATCACTGGATAACTTCCTTGTAACCTTTGATATCTCTGATCTGTCCAGATGGAAAGGCCTTTAAATAAATCTCCTCGATTCTCATATTGTCTGGAAAATAGCATTCCTTATAAATCTACTTTTGAAATTCCTTCCGCAAAACCTCTTTCGGTGCCTCAATCTCATTTGCCAATGTATGTTCCGTTAATTCTGACAAAATTTTTAATTTCTTATTGATCATCGGGCGCATGCAGTTTGGAACGTGTTCCTGATGGGCTCTGTGAATTGCCACACATTCTTTGCAATTTCCATGATATCTACAGGCTTTTTGACATGGGCAGTGGTCTTTGTCTGCATATTCTTTTCGAAATTCTGCTGCGAATTCTTCTTGTAATCTTAAACCTTCTGCTCTGTTTCCTTTGTGGAATTCTGCCATTGCTGCGATTTCTTTTTCATTATATTCGATTTTCATATACTATACCTACTCCTTTATCCATATAGATTTTCTTTCAATTTGTATTATAATAGAATAAATGAAACGATGCCATGATAAATAAAAATATAATGAAACTGGAAAGAGATGATCTTAAATAAAAATGAAACGAATTGATTTTGAAAATGGGTCTGTAACCCAAAATATCTTTGCAGCTGCACTTCCTATGCTTGTTGCTCAGATCTTAAACTTATTATATAACATTGTTGACCGTATTTATATCGCACGAATCCCGCATATCGGAACAGCTGCACTTGGTGCTGTTGGACTGTGCTTTCCGCTGGTTGTGATCATTACTGCATTTGCTAACTTATTTGGAAGTGGCGGAGCTCCTTTATTTTCGATCAGCCGAGGGCAAAAGAAAAATAAACAGGCTGTCCATATCATGAATACATCATTTACTATGGTTTGTTTTAGTGCTGTCGTATTGATGCTCATTGGGCTTTTATTTGCACGCCCGCTTTTGATATTATTCGGGGCTTCCAAGGATGCTCTCGTTTATGCTTTTCCATATATGATGATCTATCTGATCGGTACACTGCCATCTATGATCGCCATTGGAATGAATCCATTTATTAATGCACAAGGATATTCAACCATCGGAATGTTTTCTGTTGCGATCGGTGCCGTTGCCAACTTACTGCTTGACCCATTCTTTATTTTTGTATTAGGGTTTGGCGTTCGGGGTGCTGCGATCGCAACTGTGATCTCACAATGTCTTTCTGCTTCTTTTGTGTTATTTTTCCTTACAAAAAAAGCAGAATTAAAGGTACGTTTTCTTCATAAAGATGAGCTGTCAGAAAGTTTAGGATATGCAAAGAATATCATCAGCCTTGGAACTGCCGGATTTATCATGCAGTTAACTAACGGTCTGGTAAGTATTGTTTGCAACAATGTACTTTCTGTGACTGGCGGAGATATTTATATCTCTGTCATGACGATCGTATCAAGTGTACGACAACTTGTGGAAACCCCGATTTATGCCATGAATGAAGGCGGTTCTCCGATCTTGAGTTATAACTATGGTGCCAGACGTCCAGCTCGTGTAAGAAAGGCTATGATCGTTATGTCTGCTATGATCCTATGCTATACAGCCGTTATGTGGAGTGTTATCATTTTTGCTCCTGGTACATTGATCCGTGTATTCAGTTCTGATCCTTCACTTGTAAAAGATTCCATTCCTGCATTGAATCAGTATTTTGCTGCTTTTATCTTTATGGATCTGCAGTATATTGGACAGACAGTATTTAAATCTCTAAACAAAAAGAAACATGCGATCTTTTTCTCATTGCTTCGTAAGGTATTTATTGTTATTCCATTAATTTATTTTATGCCTTATGTATTGCACATGGGAACTTCCGGAGTATTCCTTGCGGAACCTGTTTCTAATGTGATCGGTGGAGGCTTTTGCTTCGTTACGATGCTTTGCACTGTGCTACCTGAACTTAGAAGAATGGATAACTGTGATTGATCTTTTTAGTTTAAAATTTTCTCTCCAGCTCATCCATCTCTGCCATGATCTCCGCTTGCTGTTCATCAAACAAAAGCCCTTTATTATATTGATAATACTTATCACATCCATTTTCCTTGATAAACCAGACACTGTAATAATTAACATTCAGTTCTGTCACAAATACAACCATTTCCTGACTTTGTCCAAAGGCTTCTTCCATGAAGTCAAATGCATTGTCTAGTGCTTTGGTTGTATTCTCTATCTGCTGTTCTAATTTTGCTGGTTCTTTCTTGAATTCTCCTCTCACACGTTCAAATTCTGCTTCTGCTTCTAAATGTTCAGCTTTGCTGATCTGTTCGTATGACTCCAGAGTCTTGATCACATCAAGCAACATATGTTCCTGTGCTTTTCCAAGTTTCTCTGTCTTTTTCTTTTCGTCGAAGTCCTCATGGATTTCTTTGACTACCTGACTTAATGTCTTGCCTGTTTTAAGTTGTTTTAGCCAGCCAAATAATTCCGTAACATAAGCATCCTGTCGATAAGATTCAGCAAACATTTCGGACAATTTTCCATTTAACAATCCGACAACACTTAATTTCTCATCAAATGCTGCGAATTTTAATCTGCCGATCGTTTCCTGATTCCACTGTCCTTTTAAAATACGCTCAATTCCATAGTCTTCTTTGTATTTCTTATATAATTCATAATAGTTAGCAAAGTCTTTGGCGATCTTCAGGTGCTGTAAGTACTGAAATACCACTTCTCTGTCAATATCTTTTCCAAGTTCTTCGTAAACTTTTAATAACTGAGACAGATCTTCCCATCCTCTGGCTGTAACAAACGCCTTTCCATCAACTGTTGTTTCCATACGATAGAAATATTCTTTACGGATTTCAAGATATGCAAGGATTGCTGGGTGGATTCCTGCCTGATATGCGTATTCTTTCCACACTTCATAGTCTGCTTCCACATCAATCTTCTTCATACGGTCCAAGGTAACTACGTCAAAATCTCTGACAGATTTATTGTATTCTGGCGGATTTCCTGCCGCTACGATGATCCAGCCATCTGGTACTTTCTGATTTCCGAACATCTTACACTGCAAAAACTGAAGCATTGTTGGTGCCAATGTCTCAGATACACAGTTGATCTCATCAATAAATAAAATACCTTCTTTATTTCCAGTCTGTTCAATCTTTTCATAAACAGATGCAATGATCTCACTCATCGTATATTCCGTAACAGAATATGTTTGTCCACTATATTCTTTTTCTCTGATAAATGGCAAACCGATCGCACTCTGTCTTGTGTGGTGCGTGATCGTATAAGCTACCAATCCAATCTCACATTCTCTTGCGATCTGTTCCATGATCTGTGTTTTTCCAATTCCCGGAGGGCCCATCAAAAGGATCGGACGCTGTCTGATGGATGGTATTTTATATTCTCCATAATTATCCTTTGTAAGATAAGCTTCAATGGAATCTTTGATTTCCTGTTTTGCTCTTTTAATATTCATGTTTTTCTTCTCCTTCATCAAGATCTTCGGCATCGACGATCAATTTAACTGCCCATGGCGGTACATCCACATCTTCGTATTCTTCCTGCATAAAAATAAATGCTGTCTGATATGGTGGTTTCTTCTTTGGATAGGTTCCTTTTCCATCTGTGAAATAGATCAATCCCTTCAGATGATAAAATTCACCCTGTTCGATCAGATGATTCACATATTCAAATGCTGGCCGGAAATCTGTCCCACCTTCTCCGATCAGTTCCAAATGTTCCATATATTCTTTTAATTCTTTTTCGTCTGTGATCTTCTGGTCGTTTTGTACCATCTCATCACACTGAATGATATGAATATTTACCTTATGAAAAAAGCTCTCTGCTTCCGTTAACACACCATATGTTTCTTCCAGAAATTTCTTTACCAGATCACCAGAACATGACATTGATGTATCAATCACGATGGCAAAGTCTTCAACTTTCTTTACTTCCTTCCACTCCTGCGGCTCGATCAACGGCATATTCCCATACATAGAAAGCCCATAACTGTAAAATATATAGTCAAACGAATCTGGGTCCACACTGACTTCTTCTCTTAAAACCGAAAATTTTCTTAAAAATTCACGATAATCATAACGGTCTCTGTTTTCTACCTGTACCTGTCCAATCAGATCCCCTGCTTGTTGTGACTCTTCACTGGAAAATGTCTCCATATCTGTTTCCGTTTTTTCACTGATATTCTTCCATTTATTTTCTACTTCCTGATGAAGATCTTGTTTGGGATCTTCGGGCCAATACTGGTGGTCATCTACCCGAAATTCCATCTGCAGTTCTTTTATTTTCTTCTCTTCTAATCCAAAAGAAACCAACTGTCGATAAATCCCCTCGGCTGTCAATACTTTGAGGTTCCTCTCAAGCTGCCCGTAAATGTCTTTGCGCAGCCTTGTTTGCACCATATGGATACATTTTAAATGCCAGTGATCAATAATTGATTCGACTGCGATATCACAAGAAATATTCCATAGAGTCTTATCTCTTCCTTTTCTTCTTGTCACATGATGTAAAATACAGTGAAGCACCATATGAAGATATGCACGATTCATCCGGACTCTGTTTTGCCTGTACATGCCTCCTAAAGCTCCTGGATGATAAAATATACACATTCCATCCGTTCCAACACCATTTACAGAAGGATCGATCACATAAGCAAAACTGCTTAATGCCACATCTAAAAAACGCATATGGATATATAATTCATTTCTTGTCGTCGCAAGGATCTTTGTTCCAAGTTCACTGAGACGCTCATTGATATTTTCTTCCATTATTCATTTCCCTTTATCTTATCTATAATTCAAATGTTTTCTTTTTCTTTGGAAATCTCTTATGCTGTTCGTTCATCAAAATACTTAAAAGTTCTGTTTTCTGCTTTCTGGATGCCCAGTCGATCGCTGCTTCGATTCCTTCTTTACTGAAATAATTCTTCTCTGCCATCAAATTGATAAATGGCATCTGATCTTCTTCTTTTAAATAATTCATCATCTCGCATTGGTTCTGCTTTATATATCCCTCGTATTGCATCCATGCAAAATCTGATACCCCGTATGGCATTAACATACGCCCAGCTAATATCTCCCATACAATATCCAGATCTTCCTGAACTGCTGCCACTGGGAAAATATCATCATATTTACGATAGTCGATCTCTCCTCGCAAAAAACTTTGGCGATATTGATATCCTGTTCCATGAAAATGTGTCTCCACAATTCTTGCTGGTGTATTTTCCACAGCCTCTTCATAATACTCTGGATAAAATAAACGACTTTGTTTTTCTTCTTCTTTATAACGGATATTTACCTGCAATGGAAAACGAGTATCTCTTACAACGTCTCTTAAAGCACTTTTTTTATCCTCATAAACATCATAGTAGATCTTTTGCAGCTTGCATCCTGTAAAAATTCCTGCTCCTGTTCTTAAAAGAGAATCTGAAAACCCAAGTGTTGTCAGATTTACACATCCATAAAATGCATATTTCCCTATTTCCACAGTATCCGGTGGCAGATAAACTTCTTTTACTGCCTCTCCACAAAACATCGGTTCATCTTCACTGCCCAAAAAGTCTTCGCCGATCATAATCTCTTTTGCTTCGTCTTCTTTTCGTTTATGCGCAGAAAATGCATAATCACCAATCTTCGTAACTCTTTTTCCTTCAATTTCCGAAGGAATCTCTACTTGATCTTCTTTGCTGAAACAACGAAGAACTTCGATTCCTCCATCTTTTGCATCTCTGTATTGTATCTTAAGCATCGTCTTTTCCTTCGCCTTTCTCCATGTATACACTATCCTTATTATAGCTGACTGACAGGAAATATCAAGAATCGTAAAAAGGAATTTCCCATCTTCATAAAAATGTAATATAATGCAGAAAGATACGATGATTTTATACACTTATGATGATATATAAAGGAGATTTTTATGGAACGACTGATCGTTTTAGGAACTGGAAATGCACAGGCAATTCATTGCTATAATACTTGTTATGCCATGCAAAAAGGTGAAGAATACTTCCTTGTCGATGCCGGCGGCGGAAATGGAATTCTATCTCAGCTTGACAAAGCTGGAATCCCTCTTGAAAGCATTCATAATATTTTTGTAACACATGCTCATAACGATCATATTTTAGGAATGGTCTGGATGATCCGTATGATCGCTACTTCTATGAACAAGGGAACTTATGATGGTACTCTGACAATCTACTGTCATGAAGAACTGGTTCATACGATCAAAACACTGACAAAACTTACCGTTGGTAAGAAATTTTATAAGCATTTTGATGAACGTATTGTATTTCATGTCATTGCACATGGAGATACGATTCAGATTCTTGGAGATTCTTTTACATTCTTTGATATCGGCTCTACAAAAGAAAAACAGTTTGGTTTCACATCGGTTATGGAAAATGGATTAAGGGTATCCTTTCCTGGAGATGAACCTTATCGTGAATCTCTTTATGATTTTGTGAAAGATTCTGACTGGCTGCTTCATGAAGCATTTTGTGTGTATGGTGAGAGGGATATTTTTAAACCTTATGAAAAACACCATAGTACGGTAAAAGATGCCTGTGAATTAGCAGAACATCTAAAGATTCCAAATCTGGTTCTATGGCATACAGAAGATAAAAATATGCTGCATCGTCAAGAAAAATATATGAAGGAAGGCAAGCAGTATTATACTGGAACACTTTATATACCTGAAGATCTGGATGTATTGAAATTGTAATTTGGAAGGTTAATGATCAACCTTCCATCAAATGATAAATAATCGCAGCTACAACATCATAGGCATTTTCCTGCAAATGTATTCCGTCCACGGTATACTCTCTTGACAACTGCCCATCTTCTCCGATCAATTTATCAAATACATCAACATATTCAAAGTTATCTTCTTTACACAATCTTTGTATTTCTGTATTGATCTTTTGAATCTCTTCATTGGATTTTCCTTCTGCCCAGGACGGCATCAATCCAATCCTTTTGGTATATGCCGGATACATAGATTCAATATAAATCTTTGTATCTGGCAATTGCTGCCGAATCCTTCGTGCAAGTCTGATCAATCGTTCTGCTAACACTCTTGCTCCTGGATACAATGACATCAGGAAATCATTTGCACCACCTTGCATGATAATGATATCTGGTTTATATGGAAATACGTCATAAGCCAGTCTTGCACCCATCTCTGCGATCGTATCCCCTGCAACTCCACTGTTAATGAACTGTGCATCTATATCTTTTAATTTTTCCATTGGGAAATAGTCGGTCAGGGAATCCCCAAACATAACAATTGTTCTCTTCTTCTCTTCCATTGTCTACTCCAGTACTTTTTGTTTAAAATCCTCTTTTTGCTGCATGGAAATATTTAATCCCTTGATCATAAACTGATTAATAGAACCATATTCTTCTTTCATCGTTTTAAGTGCTGCATTTAAAAATTCTTCTTTTGCCACAAAATAGCCCTCTATTTTTTCGATTTTTTCGCGATGCAATCCTGCTAAATGAAGTTTCTTTTTTAATTTTTCTACTCTTGTGATCGCAGCTTTATTGGTCTTTAGATAATCTTCCATCACGTCATCTTCAGACACATCAAGCAAAAATAAAATGGTTGCTGATAACAATCCACAACGGTCTTTTCCTTCTGTACAATGCCATAAAACCGCACCATTTTTTGTATTCATAATCTCTCTGACTGCTTGTGAGATCTGCTTTCTGCAAAATTCTTCTTTGATCATCATCTTATAAATATCTGACATCTCTGGAAATTCTTCCATATGTAACATCTGTTTTCTTGTTTCCTGCTCCCGGCTGACTCCCACCATGCTTTCCATAAAAAATGGAATATTCTCATAAACAGCTCCCGCCACTTCCAGATCTGGCTCTTGTTCTACTTCCATTGGTGTTCTTAAATCCAGAATTTTCTGTAAATGATATTCTGTTTCCAGTAAAATCTTATCTTTCTGCGTAATCCTTGATAAACGGTTGCTGCGGATCAGCTGTTTATCTTTGATCACTGCACCTTCTGTCGTTTTTAATCCGCCAAGGTCTCTCGTATTATCTGCACCTTCCAGATAAATCTTCCCCATGTTACCGCCTCCATTTTTGTATGATCAGTTTTCCTTCTCTGGCTGTTCTTTCTCCAAGGATATTCCATCCATCATATAAGTTTTCTCATTTTTCTGATTCTCCAGATATTCTGTTCTGATCTGTGCTTTTGCTTCTTCATAGTCTCTCTTTAATTCTCTTGCAGAAAGCAGACGGCAGCCTTGTCCGCGGATAATGATCTGTTCCAATCCATCGGATGTTGCAACTGTTACATCGTATTTTCGTCCATGGGTATGGGCAAATTTTTCAATATACTGATCTGCTGTTTCTGCTTCTTTTGTGTAGACTACATGAATATTCATGTAATCTGTGATCTCTGTTTCATGTCCTTTCACACGATATGCATCAAACACAACAATCAGCTCCATGCCCTTCATTCCCTGATAATTACTCATCTCATCAAGTAATTTTCCTCTGGCTGCATCTACATTCGTATCTAATAATTCCTTCAGATCATCCCATGCGTAAATGATATTATATCCATCAACCAGCAGGTATTTCTTGGACATATCTCTTTTTACCGATGATTTTTCTGCAGATGTATGATAATCCTGTACAAGCCTTGCTGTTTTCTTCTTCTTCCATTTACTTTTATTATGCTGGTTTGCATAAAATGTTTGTTCAAGAATCCGATCGATTTCCTCTGTATCAATTGATTCTTCTTCAATATAAGCCCTTCGCTGTGTCAGTTCATCAAATTCCTCTTCCTCGATTTCTTTCGCAAGAACGCTCTCTAAATGCATATGTTCTGGTACCTCATTCCATGCGACATTATACCCGGCTCCATGGGAACAGAAAACAGATCCACATGGATTTTCAAGATCTCTATCTGGATCATATCCACTGGCTTCTATGATTTCTTCTTCATTATGGCAGATATCATATCCATTTAAGGTTGTAAATAATCTTCCCATACCTTTGGAATATGCTAATACTTCTTTTTGGTATCCTTGCATCGTAGAAACTGGTGCTATTCCTTGAAGCACTGACATCTCTCCTGCAGTATCTGGTGTATCAAACGTACCTTGCATCTTTTCAATATCTGTCATAGCTCTTCCGATCATCTGCTGTGGAACTTCCAGCCGGAACTTATAATATGGCTCTAATAAAACACTCTGTGCCATACGAAGCCCCTGTCTTACTGCACGGTATGTCGCCTGACGGAAATCTCCACCTTCTGTATGCTTCTGATGTGCCCGTCCTGCTGCCAGCGTGATCTTGATATCTGTGATCGGTGCTCCTGTTAAAACCCCTCTATGATCTCTTTCTAATAAATGTGTTATGATCAGTCTCTGCCAATTCTTATCCAATACATCTTCGCTGCACTGTGTGTCCATAACAACTCCACTTCCCCTCTCCAGCGGTTCCATCAACAAATGTACTTCTGCATAATGTCTTAACGGTTCAAAATGCCCAACACCTTCTACAACATCTGCTATCGTCTCTTTGTATACAATATTGCCCTGTCCAAATTCCACATCTACATCAAAGCGTTCTTTGATCAGACTCTTTAGGATCTCCAATTGAACCTCTCCCATGATCTGCACCTGAATCTCTTGTAATTCTTCATTCCAGATGATGTGAAGTTCTGGTTCTTCTTCTTCCAGCTGACGAAGTTTTGGAAGTATCACACTTGCACTTGTCTCTTCTGGCAATATCATCTGGTAAGTAAGTACTGGCTCTAACACAGGTTCATATCCGCCCTGCTCTGCTCCAAGACACTGCCCAGGTATCGTATCTGAAAGTCCTGTAACCGCACAGATTCTTCCTGCCTGCAGTTCATTTACTGTCTCATACTTTTCTCCCGAATAGATACGGATCTGATTGATCTTTTCATCACTTTCTGTAATAACTGTTTTTACCTTTAAATTTCCACCTGTTACTTTCAAATGTGTCAGACGATTTCCACTTTCATCTCTTGTGATCTTAAATATACGTGCACCAAATTCCTCTGGATATTCTCTTTCTTCTGTATAAAATGCAAAATCACCCAGAAATTCATTGACTCCTTGAAGTTTTAACGCTGATCCAAAAAAGCATGGGAAAATCTTACGTTCTGCGATCATTTCCCGGATCTTGGATTCCGTGATCTCACCTGATTCCAGATAATGATCCAGTAACGCCTCATCTTCCATAGCGATCATCTCATAAAACTCATCACTACCCTTTTCTCCAAAATCAATACATCCGCTGCTTAAACGTTCCTGTAATTCTTTCAATAATTGATCTTTTTGTGTTCCGTCCTGATCCATCTTGTTAATAAATAAAAATGTTGGGATCTTATATCTCTCAAGCAGGCTCCATAATGTCAAAGTATGGCCCTGCACACCATCTGCTCCGCTGATCACAAGAACCGCATAATCAAGCACTTGCAGGGTTCTTTCCATCTCCGCAGAAAAATCCACATGTCCTGGTGTGTCAAGCAAAGTAAGATCCATCTCATTCATTGAAACCTCTGCCTGCTTGGAAAAAATGGTAATTCCTCTGGACCGTTCTAGTTCATAAGTATCTAAAAATGCATCTCCATTATCCACACGTCCGATTTTTCTCAAATTCCCTGCAGTATATAAAATTGCCTCTGATAGTGTTGTCTTCCCGGCATCCACATGAGCCAGAATACCAGTTACTATGTGCTTTTTATTCTTCATAAATTTCTTTTTCCTTTTTTCGTATTCACTGTAAATAAGTATAACACATATCCTGTTTTCATGTTAACCGAATGCATCCATAAGATTATTTGACAAATTTTTCTTCTATGTTATAATCAAAAATTAGTGCTCTTCTTTCCATGTATACCAGAATCTGGTATAATGTAAGTTAATAAAGAGACGGCATACAAACCACAAGGCATACGAAAGGAGTTTCTTATGAGAGATGCTTTACGGGATGAAATGATCAAGAAAATATGCGTCAGAGATACAGATAATATATTAGATGTCGGTTGCGGTGATGGTACCTTTTTACATGAACTGACACGCTGGAAGGATGTTGAAGGATATGGTATCGATGAATCTGAGGATAAGATTCTTATCGCAAAGCAAACTTGGCCAGAACTTCATTTTGAGACAGGTTACAGTGATTTTCTTTCTTTTGATGATAACAGCTTTCGTGTGATCACTGTATGTGACGATTTCCACACATTTAAAGATCCACAGAAGTTTGTTAATGAAGCATTTCGTGTCTTAGTTCCTGGCGGAAGACTTTATGTTGGAGAATCTGCCCTTCCTGAGGCATTGCGAATTGTTTCTAATATTCCATCCTATCTGACTTCTGGTGATGATCGCAGACATTCTACTTATGAGACTTTAGAATATTTTAAGAATGCAGGGCTTACCAAATTCCGTGTATATAAGAAGAAACGTCTACTTCTTATCTCTGCAAAGAAACCATTAGAATAAATTCCAGAACTTAAAATGGAGCTGATACGATCTGTATCAGCTCCGTTTTTCTTATACTTTAAACAACCATCCAAGATATTTATCTTTTGTTATTTTTCTGATCGTTTTTTTCCCTAAAAGTTTCTCCATCTTTTTTCTTGCTGTATTGTTGATCCTTACCTTGTCATCTTTTGTTACGCATAGATCCGGGAACATGACACACCACCAGTTGTGCCCTTTTGCTGCTCCCAGATCGATTCTTACTGCATCGTAAATACCTTCTGGAAATGTATATTGGCCATAGTTTTTCTCTGGAAATTTTTCTTGTACAAAATGTACGTTTACCTTTTGTTTCACTCCCTCTTTCTTTAATATTTCCTGTGCTGTATTTTTTATTCTGTTTTTTTGCATTTTTAAGATTTTAAATGCTTCTTCCTTCGTTTTTGCTTCACTCAATTCTGGACTGATCTGATCGATCACGGCATCTCTTACTTTCAATTTATATGTCTGATCCATCCTGCTGTTACTATTAGCTCTCACATGAAACCGAATCAGATTGCTTTTCAGATTTTGCTGTATTATGTTATTGGATTTTCTTTGTCCTGCCACAAAAATCATACATGCTATGGCCAGAAACAGAATCCCTTTGATCATGTTTTTTCTACTCATATTCAGAGGATGTCCTGTTTTTTTGCTTTTTATACACAACCTCTTTCTAATTGTCTGAAAATTTATACAATATCAATAACATTTTCTTAAAATTCAGGGTTGACGAATCTGACCAGTTATAGTAACCTAATATCCATGAGGTCATATGACTGACGGAGCACGTGGAATCAACCACATGGGAGTATGATCATTAATCGCCGGCCGTCTGGGCAATCTTGTCTGGACGTGCGGCGTTTTTTAGTTTGTTACTACATTTTTGACAGAAAAAATATCTGTCAGCCCTAAAAAATCACTCAATTTTTCTCTTTTTAAATTTTTCACTTGGCACGCTCCACTGTCCAGATTTTTACTAAAATCGAGTAGGAGGGAGTGATTAACTCCCGTCCTCTCACACCACCGTGCATACC
>CAJMOO010000030.1 GCA_905215045.1 uncultured bacterium
GTGTATGTTTCGACGGTTTTCCAAAGAATTCTGGAAATCTTCCCGTTGAAGCCTCAATTAATTTTGCCATGGAACCACAGTCTGGAATAAATGTTCCACCTTCCATCGGGCAGTTCCAGTCTGGATTGATTCCAAAGTATGTACAGCCATTTCGGATATAATGACATGCTTTGGAAAGCTTTTCATAAGTTAAGGTTGTATCGAATCCTAAGACTACGATATCTGGATCTTCGTCTGTCAGGTTCATATCAAAATATTGAAATTCCTGGATCAGGGATGGGGTCCCTAGCACATAAATACTCTTTCCATCGTAATGTTCTTTAAGATATTTGATGATCACATGACTTGAGATCATCATCTGATCTTTCTTGATTGGTATCCCAAGCTTCCCAAGTTTCTCAATATAAGCCCGCTGGCTTTTTGATGAATTATTGGTAAAGAAATAATATTCTCTTCCAGTTTTCTCGACTTTCTTTAAAAAATCTTTGGTGAATGGGAATAGTTCATTCCCAAGATAGATCGTTCCATCCATATCAAGGATAAAACATTTGATTTTTTCAAACATGAGCTGCCCTCCTATTTGATCACATCATCATAAAAATCATAGAATTTCAGAATTCTCATAAATGTGATACGGTCACGGATATATGGTGCAACTCTTGCTGTTTTTTCTTTCATATCCGGTGTAAATCCGATGTCTTCTAAGCTTTTTACTCCATGTACTTTCTCTAACATTGCAACAATCTCATCTGCTTTTGGAATCTCTTCTATGATCCTGATGATCTCTTCTGTTTTTTCTCTTAATACTTTTGGATCGATCAGATCTAACAGATTTGGATCATTTGTCTTTTTAATGCTTTCGCATAATTCTTTATTGGTAAATGTCTTTTCGATCAGGTCTGTCTCAATATCCACATGATCTTTTACCTTGAAGTTGCCCTCTTTTAAATATTTTACTGCTTCATGGTAGATGTCACTTACCTGGATCAGTCCGACTCCTACTTTCTCTCCATGGTATGCATCGATCTCATCATTGATCACGGCCATCTCCCAGAAATGTGCCATATGATGCTCTGCTCCGGATGCGGGACGGGAATGTCCTGTCATCTGCATGGCAAGTCCTGATAATAATAATCCATACATCAATTCTTCATATGCGTTGATATCTCTGTTACTTAATCCGTCTAAGGATTCTTTTAATTTATCCAGTGCATCATATTCCATCTCACAGATACGGTCACAGATATATTCTCCATCCAGAATATTTGTGATCTTCCAGTCTGCAAGGGCCGTGTATTTTCCTAACAGATCTCCGACTCCGGATGCTGTCAGTCTCATTGGTGCATCTGTAATGATACGGCTGTCTGCAACGACTAAAATAGGCGATTCTGCGATCATGCTCTTCTTAAATCCATACCATGACATAGCTGCAACTGTAGATACATAACCATCTACACTGGCTGCGGTTGGAACTGAGATAAATGGAATCTTTCTTTCATATGCATTATATCTTGTCAGATCATGAACTGTTCCTGATCCGACTGCGATCATACAGTCTACTTCTTTAATCGGATCTAATTGTTCTTTGACTTTTGCTACTCCGATCTCGTTTGCATGAAGATTTTCTGGGTCTAATTTGATCACAGAAATTCCATTTAATAATTTTTCTACTTCTTTCCCTGCTGCTTCGTAGGTATTGTCATCACATACCATAACAAGATGTTTATACTGATTGTATGGTTCTTTGTTTAAGATTTCTGGAAGTTTTTTTAATGCTCCTTCTTCTAAGATTACGTCATCTACAACTAATTGGTGGTTTCTGCCACAACTGCATTTTCCTGTGAATTCTTTGATATTGATTTTCATGTCAAACACCCTTTCCTGTCTATCTTTTATAAAAATACATTTTCATTTAAAATACCAATGAATGGTATAAAGAAACAACATTTTTCTGCTGTAAGATATCTTTCATCTTTTTTTGTGTTTTGCCTAACGCAATAATTTCCTGGAATAACTTCAGATAATCTTTTTCTTCCGCAACTGCAAAGCAAAATACCAAATATACGATATTTCCTTCCGTAAATTCGATTCCTTCTGGGCACATTACAAGACTTAATCCATCTTTGTAGACATGTGCCTCTTTCTTTCCTGCATGCGCTAAAGCAATTCCTTTACTGATAATAATATAATCACCATATTCTTTTACATTTTCTACTGCTTTTTTTCCGTAATCAGAACCAACACAGCCCTTTTTTTCTAAAATATCAGCTGCTTGTAAAATTCCTTGTTCCCATGTTATTTTTTCTTGTTTTATCATAATTTTTGATGGGTCTAGCATCTGTGCTAAAATACTTTTACCAGTACTTTGAATCTTCGTTTCCATCAATGCATAAACCTCATCAAAAAACTCATCTCTCTTGCTAGCATCTAATTTTTCAAGAAAAGTCTTCATAACATCCAAAAAATTTTGTTCTACATAGCGACTTTCATTTTCTGATTTATTTTCTTTTCTACCTAATAAAAATGCAATATTCTGTATCGCATTAATATCATTCATTGTTAGCTGTGCCTGCACTTTTACGCATGGGACACTTTCTGATCTTACGTTTACCGTTGAGATCACAAAATCAATCTTATTGCTCTTTAAAAATTCCTCAACGTCTCTACTTGGTATCACTGCGGCAACTCTAAAGTCAAAATAATTTTTAACCTGCGCCTCTAGATATTTTCCTGTTGCCATACTTCCTGGACATACGATCAATACTTCTAATAGATTTAAATATTCAAGATTTCGAACAAAAGCCGCGCATATATGAATCATGATTGATTCTTTCATCTCTTTTGTTAATGGATATCCTAAATATCTCTCTAAAATAATACTGTTTTTTTCAATTGTTTTTTCTAAAATTTCTTTTGGAATCGGAAGTTCATCGCTTAAAGGCATCTCAAAATCATAATCTTCCCAATTTTTTAATGTCCTTATATGTTCTAACAGAGATTCGATCAAAACCGTATCACTCTGAAGACTACATTCTATGTCTTCTCCGACCATTTGCAGAAAATATACTATGATTCCATATAATTCAACATCATTGATTTCTTTTTGTTCTGAACTTATATTAAAATCATGTTGTTTCATATATCGTCCAAAATCTTTTACATCATTTTTATTGATGCTGACTTCATATTTGTCTGCAAACCAATTTAAAAGATTATCACTTGCTGTATCTCCAGTTAATTTTTCCACTGTTCTTCTTTTCTTATTTATCTTTCTATTTAATATAACAAACAGATAAATTGAAACATAAGAAAATACTCGATCAGACACCAACATATGTTGCTGTTCCATATATTCTCTCAGATCCTCTTTTATCATTTCCAGAGGAATCTTCATACCTAATTTTCTTTGAATCAGTTGATGAAAAAAACTTTTTTCCATATAATCATCTTCAAGATCATGAAAAATCTGCATTAAAAGATTATTTCTGTCTTTTTGATCACATTCAATCTTTATTCCTTTACTACTTTTCATCAAAACATTTACATTAAATGCCAAGCAATAATCTTTTACGGTTTCAAAATCATTTAAGATTGTATTTCTACTAACATTTAATTTCTTTGCAAGATTTTGCATTGTTATATAGTCTTGACTCATCAGCAACTCTGCAATGATGTAAATCTGTCTTTCTTCTCTTGACATTTTGTACGAATAAGTATCCATATGATTCAATCGATCTTGAATTTTCATGATATCTTTTTCCAGAAGGATCAGCTTTTCTTTTTCATTTAATTTTGTTGGAGACATTTTTGCTTCCAACAAGAAATCATTAATTTCATTTACATCTGTTCTTAGTGTTTTTAATGATATCCTATATGTTGTGATGAGTTTCTTTACTTCCATACTTTTTGAATTACTTAAAATCAGCTTCTCAAGAATTTCTGTACTTCTCTTTCTCATAAATGTCTCCTATGTATGTCATCCTAACTGTTCCTGCAAATACTGAGGAATTTCATTTAATTCTTTTGTCATGCAGTTTTCAACGACTTCTTTATTCATAACAGCTTGCATTAATGTCTGTAAAAATTCCAAATGTTGATCGCCATCTTTAATCGCTAAATTAAAAACTGCTGTCGTTTCTATACTTTCCTCGTCTGAATCCATTCTATAAAACGTTACTGGATTTTTCAATCTTAGAAAGCATACGCAATTATCTTTAATTCCTTCTACTTTACTATGTGGAATCGCAACAGGGACTTCACTTGGAAGTCCTGTTGGATATTCTTTTTCACGTTCAATACACGCATTCATAAAAGTTTCGTCTGCATATCCGGCATCTGCTATTGCCTGTCCACAAAGCCTGATCGCTTCTTCCCAGTCCTTTGCTTCTCCCTCGATTGCCAGATAATGATTTGTGTGTCCCATAAGTTTAAGCCTCCTATCCAATGATTCTATGGATGAATCCGATCAGGATACAAATTGGGTTCTGTCCAAAAAATCCATCTGTTACCATTCCACTGATATGTACACCTGTTGTCTTCATCATTAATGTTGCTTCTGGTGCAAAGAAGTTTGTTAAGAATGTTACTAAGAATAAACATAAAATTGTTGTTACAATACTACGGAATAAATTTCCTTTACTTGCCATAACACACATTGGTGTTACATAACATACAATTGTTAATAATCCGATTGGGAAATATGTCATGTTTGGAATGATAAATGCCATTAAGATAACACATGGGATTGCAATAACTGTTGATGTGATACAGCAAGGATCTCCTAATCCTAAAGCGATATCCATTCCGATGTAAATTTCTGCATCATCACCCATTTTACTCTTCATATAAGCACTTGCAGCATTTCCTAAAGCTGTAAGACCTTCCATCATAACTGTTACCATTCTTGGGATTAAGATCAATACTGCTGAAACTCCCATACCAATTGATAATGTTGTTCCGATATCCTGTTTTGTAATGATTCCTAGTAATACACCTACAACAACACCGATGACTGCTGGATCTCCAAAAAATCCTAATTTAGATTCAATCTTATCCATATTAACATCGATTTTATTTAATCCTGGGATGCAGTCAATAATCTTATTAAATAATGTTGCTAATGGGAATGTTGTTCCGATATAAGATAATGTAGAACATGTTGTTCCTTCTAGTCCGAAAAATTCCTGCCATGGTTTTGCAACAATCTGTCCAATGAATAAAGCTAAAACAGATGATGCTAATGTTACGATGACTCCTACTGCAATGCTATCTGTTAATGCATATGCCATTGCTCCTGGAATGATAAAATGGATATAGTTCCAAATATCTACGTTCATAACTTTTGTCCATTTTAATTTCAGTAAGATCAAGTTCACGATAACAATCAACGGCAATACAATTGGTGCAAACGGTACAGACCATGATGCAGCTCCTACTGCTGCGAATCCTAAGTCTGTTGTTGTAAATCCGCTACCCATTGTCTGATAATATTTAATAACTGGTTGAATACTTGTTGTCAATAAGTTAACAACTAAGCAAAGACCTTGAAATCCGATTCCTACCATCAATCCTGATTTGATTGCCTGTCCAAGTTTCATTCTGAAGAACAGACCAATGATGATCAATACGATTGGCAGCATAACCGCTGCTCCTAAATCTACAATTCCTTTAAAAAAGCTAAATACAGCATCCATTTTTATTCCTCCTATTTATTTGATCTTATTCTCCAAGAATTTTATGACATTCATCAATGATACTCTGTTTAATCTTGCCTTCATTGATTCCTGAAATCAGACCAAATACACTAATGCAAGGTTTTTCTAATGGTTTTCTGTAATTTGTTGTTGTTAAGATTAAATCTACATCATTTTGTTTTAAAGGAATCTCACTCATGCTTCCTTTTAAAATTTTTCCTGGGATGTTAGCATCTGCCAAAATCTTTTTTACTGCTTCCTGTGCTACTGTTGATGTTGCTACTCCACTTCCACATGCTACTAAGATTTTTACTTCATTTGCCATAATTTTTATCCTCCAAATATTTCTCTGTTGGTTGTATTTCGATTCGCTACTAATTCATGAATTAACTTATGCTATTATAATATATCTGACAAAAAAATCATTCAAGCCAAGTTTTCGTTTGTCTATTTTACTCAAAATGTGCTAAGTCAAATTCAGTTCTTGTACAAAATACTCATTTTTTGCTAATGAAATATCTGGATTTATATAATTTTAGCCAAATGATAAACCTTATATAAATTAATGCTGTAAAACAAAAAGAACACGAAACTAGTAGTAATCGTTCCGTGTTCTTTTCGTATTATAACATTTTTGTAATCTCAGAGAGATCTTCTAAGATCACAATATCTACATCATCCTGTTTTGACTGAATTTTTGACATTGTACTTTTAACGATCTTTACAGGAATTCCTGCTACTTGTTTGTCACCTTCCATGACTAAGATCATATCTTCATTTAAAAGTGCTTTTCTTATACCAGAAGATGTAATATATAACTGGTTTGTCTCACGATCAAGAATTGATAAATTTCCTTCAAGTGTATTATTTCTTTATCTCGTCATTTATGCTGACTCAAATTTTATTATTTTTTAGATTTATTGCTATTTACATTTTTTGTAAATACATTATAATATTATAAAATTGTAAAATATTTACTTTTATTTTATAACTCAGTTCTTATAAATCTATACACATTGTCTATTTCTATCATATCTAACACAGGAGGATTATCTATGGCTAAAACTGACGAACTTATGAAAAAATTATTTAAACATAAAGAAATATTCGCTGATCTCTTTAATGCAACTTTATTTAATGGAAAACAAATTATAAAGGCTGAAAAATTAGCCGAACTCAATACTGAAAATATTCATGTTGATGAATCTATTTCTAGCAATGTAAATCCATCAATTCTTAAACGCTATCGTGATCTTTGCATGCGTCAAGATGACAGTGTCTTACAAATCATACTAGGATGTGAAAATCAGAGTGAGATTGATTATTCTATGCCAATTCGCACTATGCTCTATGATGCTTTAAAATACACTGAACAACAAAACAACTTAGAACTCAGGAAGCGAAAAGATGGAACATACTATCATTCTAAATTAAGAAAAGATGATAAAGTTCTTCCTGTATTAACTCTTATTTTTTATTATAGTGATAAAGAATGGACTGCTGGAAAATGTATTCATGATCTTATTAAATGGCCAGAAGAACCTGAAATCAAATCCATTGTTCCAAATTATAAATTGAATTTGTTATGGGCTTATCAAATAAACAATATTGACAAGTACAAAAGCGATTTACAGTATATTCTCTCCATGCTAAAATATAAGGAAGAAGAAAAATCTTTAAAACAATACATTTCTGACAATAATGATAAAATACAAAATATGAATCAAGACAGCCACAATGTTGCTGTTGCACTACTAAATCAAAACTTACCAAAATTAATAGATAATCAGAAAGGAGATTTTCGTATGGGGGAAAATGCATTGCAAGCAATTTATGATCGTGGTGTTAATCAAGGTGAGGTCTTACATTTGATTATGCAAATCAACAAAAAAATCCTTAACAACAAAAATTTAGATACTATTGCAAATGAATTAGAGGAAAAAAAAGAGGATATTCTTCCTATCTATACTATCATCAAAGAACATCCAGATAAATCCAAAGAACAAATATATGCAATTTTAAAAAAAGAATCCTAATATAAAAAGCCGATAGAATCATACAAAATAAAATATGATCCCATCGGCTTTTTTCATCTCATCTACACCAATCACTATCTATCCCCGATACCCAAGCTCCTTAGATATCTGCCCAGCAGTCCTATTAAGTTCATCCAGCACAAATTCCTTCTTCTTATCATCCACACGAAATACCGGAATACTTGCACTGACTGCTGCCACGATCTTTCCTGTGTAGTTTCTTACAGGCACTGCCATACAATACATCCCAATCCAGTATTCTTCGTCATTGACCCCATATCCCTGTTTCTTCACTTTCTCTGCCTCATGGATCAGCTCACTGACAGTTAAGATCGTATGTGGTGTATATGCTGGAAGTTCTTCTTTATCTTCGAATAACTTATAAATCTCTTCCTCGCTCATCTCACTGATCATCACTTTTCCAAGTGCTGTTGCATGAATGGATTCATACTCGCCCGGGCTTACACTGTTGTTCATGCCATTGCTCGTATATTCCATCTTGGAAATAATGATCGTTTCTTTTCCTTTTATTGTTCCATAATCGATCGTTTCGTTTAATTTCTTTCCAAGTTCTAATAAATGTGTGCGGTCAATATTAAATAACTGGTTCTGTGCTGGAACTGACAGCCCTACTTTATATAATTCCCAACCAAGACGATATCTGTTTGTTTCTTCACTCTTTTCAATATAACCATAGTACTGCAGTGTATCTAATAAACGATGGACTGTACTCTTTCCGATTCCTAGTGCATCGCTTAATTCACTGACTCCTGCTCCAAGATTCCCTGTATTCTTTGCAAGATGGTTTAACAATTCCAGTGCTTTTATTACCGTCTGCACTGGATATTTTGGTTCCTGTGCCATGACTTTCCTCCCGTTTATCTGTTTTTATATCCTCTTTTGATCACTATCATTATATCAAACCCCGTCTTCACTATGCAAAATATTTTTCTTCTATCTCGAACTTTTTTCTAAACTTTGAAACACTTCATATATAATCGAAAAAAGAGACGGTATTTTGACTAAATCCGTCTCTTGATCTTTTCTCTTTCTTCTATATATAACTCTCGATCTAAAATCTTATGCACGATGTTTCAAGTCTTTGAATGATTCTTCCTGTGGTCCTCTCTGGTCTTTCTTCGCAATATATAAACTTCCTGTTCCTGTTGCGCAAAGAATTGGTGGTTCACATGCTGTTGCAGCTGTATGCTCAATTCCTTCCATATCCGCATCTGTACGATCAAGCATTGTTGCTACCTTCCATGCTTCGAACTTGCATTTGTAAGACTGGTTTCCTACTTCTTCGATCCATCCTACATATTCCATAAAGTCGCCTACATAGACTGGTGCTGTAAATTCGATTTTCTCATATCCTAAGAACAAACTAATATCTCCGTCCGCATATACCATCAGTTCTGTTCCTACATCGCCCCACTGAACAACGATTCTTGCTCCATTAACGAGTCCACCTACATAGTGAGCATCTTTCTCACTCATCATCATGTGATGTACAACTTTCTTTCCGATCATAGCTCTTACCTCCATTTTCTGTGTTCTATTATTCAGAATCATTTTCTAAATGTTACTTTGTACTGTGATGGTAACATTGGATTGTATTTTTGTCAATACATTTTTGTATTTTTTCTGTTATTTATAATTTCTTTCTATTATACAGAAAATTCAATTGCTATTTTTCTAATGAAGCAAGAAATACTTTCCCCTAACTGGAGAGTTGTTTCTATTTATTTTTTATAAGTAATGCACAATTTTTCTGCAAGTTATTAAACATATTGTCTAAATATCGTCGTTTTTTTGTCAATCTTTTTCCAATTATTGTATTTATAAACAATCTGTTACGTGTAAACTTTTTTCTTTTTCTTGATATTTTTTCTCATTTTCAGAAAATAAGCTCTTTACATTCCATCTCATGTATCCCTTAAAATACAATCATAGTCATTCGTGGAGAAAAATAAAGAAAGGAGTTTCATATGAGTGTAGTTATGGCAAATGCACTTGGCACTGGAATTTTCTGCGGACTCTGGCAAGGTATCGGTTCAGTTCTTGGACTTGCTACTTGGATGGGCTTCGTCGGCTGTACTTCTTATTTCTCAGCCGGATGTGGAAAAACCGGTTTTATTAAATCCATGTGCAGTAACTATGTTGGTCTTCTCTGGGGTATGTGTATTATCATGTCAGGAAATATCAACAGTGGCATTTTGTTTGGTGCGATCGTAACTGGAGCTTTCTCCTGGCTGATCTGCTATCAATCAAAAATCGATCTATTATCCTTGGTTCCTAACACTTTCATGGGCGGTTTTTCTGCTTTTGCCAGTGGCGGAGATTGGAAAATGCTTTGCATCTGCCTTTTCTTAGGAAATATTCTCGGTGTATGCTGCGATTATTCTGGAAGATTTCTGGCAGCAAAATTTGGTAAAGATAATTAATTAAGAAATAAGAGTGAAACAAATTTTCAAAGGAGCGTGAAATAAAGATGAGTAAAGTAATTAAAAAAGCTTACGCAGAAGAAATGAAACAGGGCTACAATTTAAGAACAGCCATGGAAGAAGCATCCAGATGTCTTCTCTGCCATGATGCCCCTTGCAGCAAGAGCTGCCCAGCAAAAACGGATCCAGCAAAATTCATCCGTTCCCTGCGTTTTAGAAATATTAAAGGTGCTGCTGAAACAATCCGTGAAAACAATCCATTAGCTGGTTGTTGCGCAGAAGTCTGTCCTTATGGTCAGCTGTGTGAACAGGCTTGCAGCCGTACTGGAATTGATAAACCGATTGAAATCGGAAAGCTTCAGAAATTCTTAGTTGAAATGGAAAAACGCGAGGGTATGGAATTCCTTCATGTAGAAGAAAAACGTGATGGAAAGATCGCCTGTGTTGGAGCTGGTCCTGCTTCTTTAGCTTGTGCAAGAGAGTTAGCATTATTCGGATATGATGTAACAATCTATGAAGCAAATGAAAAAGCTGGTGGTGTTTTAACATACGGAATCGTTCCTTCCAGATTACCTCAGGAAGTTGTTGATTTCGATATTGCAACAATCGAAAAACTTGGTGTAACATTTAAATTTAATGAAACGATCGATGCTGCACGCTTAGAAGAATTAAAAGCTGAGTATGATGCAGTCTTCGTTGGAACAGGATTATGGAAATCTAAAGTCATTGATATCCCAGGAAAAGATCTTGATGGTGTTGTAAGTGCGATCGATTTCTTAAAAGATGCCCGCTTAAATAAAGAAAACATGACTCTTGGAGATACTGTTTTAGTGATCGGTGGTGGTGACGTTGCCATGGACTGTGTAACAACAGCAAAACAGCTGGGTGCAAAAGCTACAATCGTATATAGAAGAACAATTGAAGAAGCACCTGCTGATATTGATGAAGTTATGGCTGTACAGAGCATGGGAATTCCTATCATTCAGGAATTTGCACCAGGTGAGATCATCGGTAGTAAAGGTCATGTAACTGCAATGAAATTTAATGGACGTGACAATGAATCCGAACTTACCATGAAAGCTGATCAGGTTGTATTTGCTATTGGACAGGCTGCTTGTGACACTACAAAAGATATCAAAGCTGGCGGAAAAGTATTTACTGGTGGAGATATGGTAAATGGTGGAAAGACTGTTGTACAGGCTGTTGCTGAAGGTAAAGATGCTGCTGCTATGATCGCTGCATATCTGAACAAATAGAAAGGAGGCATTGATTATGTCATTAAAGAAAGATTTATCTATTGATTTTTTAGGAGTTAAATGTGAAAACCCATTCTTCCTGTCTTCTTCTCCAGTAGGAAGTAACTATGAAATGTGTGCAAAAGCCCTTGAAGCTGGATGGGGTGGAATTTATTATAAAACAATTGGTATCTTTATCCCAGACGAGTGTTCTCCTCGTTTTGATATCACTACAAAAGAAGGAACTCCTTGGGTTGGTTTCAAGAATATGGAGCAGATTTCTGACAAGCCATTAGAAGTGAACTTGGAATATATGCGCCGCTTAAAACAGGATTATCCAAACAAAGTCATCGTTGCAAGTATCATGGGAAGTAATGATGAAGAATGGACAACACTTGCAAAAGCTGTTACAGAAGCTGGTGTTGACATGATCGAGTGTAACTTCTCTTGTCCTCAGATGACATCTCATGCCATGGGATCTGACGTTGGACAGAATCCAGAGTTAGTAAAACATTATTGTGAAGTTGTTACAGCTGCTACACATCTTCCTGTCATCGCTAAAATGACTCCAAACATTGGAAATATGGAAATTCCTGCGATTGCTTCTATGGAAGGTGGTGCTGCTGGTATCGCTGCCATCAATACAGTGAAAGCGATCACAAATATTGATATCGAAAATATCACTGCTATGCCTGTTGTAAACGGTAAATCTTCTATTTCCGGATACTCAGGAGCTGCTGTTAAACCTATTGCTCTTCGTTTCATTACACAGATGAAACAGCATCCAGATCTGGTTAATGTGCCTATCACTGGTGTTGGTGGAATCGAAACTTGGAGAGATGCCTTAGAGTTTATCCTTGTTGGTGCTTCTAACCTTCAGGTGACTACGGCAGTTATGCAGTATGGATACCGCATCGTTGAAGACATGATCAGCGGATTATCTCATTACATGGAAGATAATGGTATTGAAAAACTTTCTGATCTGGTAGGTCTTGCCCTTCCTAATATTGTTCCTGCCGAAGATCTTGATCGAAGTTTCAAACTGCTTCCTAAATTTGATGAAGATGCTTGTGCTGGATGTGGTAGATGCTATGTATCATGCTTTGATGGTGGACATCAGGCAATTGACTGGGATGAGGAAGCTCGTCGTCCAAGATTAAATACAGATAAATGTGTTGGATGTCATCTATGCCTGAATGTCTGTCCTGTTATGGATTGTATCACTCCTGGTGAGATCGTTATTAAACCTGGACGCGAAGAACACGAAATCAAAATCAAAACTAAGTACGAATAAGAAATATCACATTGATAAGGAGGTCTTAGTAATATGAAAGAATTCGATTTGATCATTAAAAATGGAACCGTCGTAACCTCTACCGAAAGTTTTTTATGCGATGTTGCAGTGAAAGACGGAAAAATCGCTGCCATGGCACAAAATATTGAAGCAGATGCGAAAGAAATTTATGATGCCGCTGGTAAATTAGTTCTTCCTGGTGCTTTAGATGCACATACACATATGGCTATGCCATTTGGTGGAACTGTTTCCGCTGACAGTTACATGGCAGGTACTCGTGCTGCTGCCTGTGGTGGTGTCACAACGATTTTTGACTATCCTGTACAGCACAAAGGAGAAACGATCCGCGGATTAGTTAACTCCAAGAAAGAAGTTTTAGAGAAAGAAGCCTGCGTAGACTATGCAATGCACTGCTGCATCACTGATTTAAATGAAGGTGAGATCCTTGAAGAAATGGAAAAGGCAGTTGCTGAAGGTATCACAAGTTTCAAATGCTTCCTTGTTTACAAAAAAGAAGGAATGATGGTAGATGACGGAATGCTTGCAAGACTGATGCTTCGTGCAAAAGAACTTGGAGCGATGATCAATATCCACGCTGAAAACCCTGATCTGATTGATTATTATACAGAGAAATTCTTAAGTGAAGGTAAAACAAGCGCTTGGTATCATTACATGAGCCGTCCTGAATTCGTAGAAGCTGAGGCCGACAAACGTGCTGTTCACTGGGCTAAGCATTTAGATGCTCCTTTATATCTGGTTCATATGGCAGATAAAGAAGGTCTGGAAGCTTGTATCGAAGCCAAAGAAGAAGGTGCTGACGTATTCGTTGAAACATGTCCACAGTATCTGGAATTTACATGCGATGTATACAAACGCGAAGATGGAAGAAACTTCGTCTGCTCTCCTCCTATGAAAGGACAGGAAAGTCAGGATGCTTTATGGAAAGCAATTAAGAATGGAATGATCGATACAGTTGCTACTGACCACTGCCCATTCCAGAGTTATGAAAAAGACTGGGGTAAAGATGACTTTACAAAGATCCCTAACGGGTGCCCTGGTGTAGAAAACTTATATCCATATATGCTGGATGCCGCAAATAGCGGAAAGATCACTTTTGAGAGAGCTGTTGAATTATGCTCTACAAACGTAGCCAAGATTTTTGGATGCGACAACAAAGGATCTATCAGTGTAGGTAAAGATGCTGACATCGTTATCTACGACAAAGACAAAGACTTCACGATCAGCGTTGATAATATGCACTCTGATCTGGATCATACGATCTGGGAAGGAAAACAGTTACACGGTTATCCAATCCGTACTTACCTTCGTGGAAATGTTGTATATGACAATGGAGACTTTGTCGGAACACCTGGACTCGGTGAATATGTAAAACGAAGCCCAAGAAAACACTAAACCCTATAATACAAACACTTAACATAATTTTATAAAATCAGAGGATTCTTATGAAGAGAAAGAAATTACGACTTACGCCGAAACAAGCTGAACACATGCTCTTTAATGTTCTGGAGATTGGCAGCCGAATGCTCGTCTCCGGAGCTGAGGTCCAACGCGTCGAAAATTCGATCTATCGTATGTGTACTGCATATGGATCGGAAACGACCGAAGTCTTCTGCATGACCTACATGATCGTTGTTACAATTTCCTCCAAGCAATTTGGCACGATCACCTTGTCGAGACGGATTCATAACCTTTCCCTGAATCTATATGAATTACTCTATTTAAATGCTTTATCCAGAAGGATGTGTTCCACTCTTCCGGATATGAAAACGGTCGATCAAAAAATCAGGCAGATCAAAGCGCTGCCAAAGTATGGTCCAATACCCTCCATGCTCATATATGCTTTGATCTCCTCTTCTTTCACAATATTTTTTGGAGGCAGCCTTCCTGATGCCGCCGTTTCCGGTATGATCGGAATCGGTATACGGTGTGTCGAACTTCTCCTTCAACCACTGCCTCTAAACCGTTTTCTTCTGGTTGTATTATTGTCAACAGTATCGGGCTGTATGGCCGCATCCTGTGTTTATACAAACGCTATGTTTTCTCTGGATAAGATAAGCATAGGAAATATCATGATCTTGATCCCTGGACTGATGTTTACCAATTGTATCAGGGAAATGATCTCAGAAAACATGTTATCCGGCTTAACAAGGCTTTTGGAAGCACTATTTATTTCTTCTTCCATCGCCATTGGTTTTGCCATTGCTTACTATCTGCTGTAAAAGGAGGCTTGTACCATGAATCCATATATACAGATCATTGCTGCATTTTTTGGATCTCTTGGGTTTGCGCTTTTGTTTAATCTGCGCGGACAATGGCTGTTCTTCACAGCCTTAGGCGGAGGCCTCTCCTGGTGTGTATATCTGATCAGCGGATCCTTTATATCTCACTATGAACGGCAATATTTTGCAGCAGCTTTTTTTCTCGGAATCTATTCCGAACTTATGGCACGTAAAACGAAATCACCTTCCACTCTTTATCTGGTAGTAGGCATGATCCCATTGATTCCAGGAGCCGCACTTTATTATATGATGCGAAATGCCATTCAGACGAATTTTAAAATGTTTGCCGAACGTGGCTTAGAAGCAGTTATTACAGGTGGAGCGATCGCATCTGGTATCATTACCGCCATGGTATGTTGGAACGTGATCAAATTAAATTTATTAAAAAAGTAAATCAATCTTTAGGAGGTAACTATTATGTACGAATGCAGTTTAGAACGAATGACAGACAAGATCAAAACAATGAGTCAGTTCGGAGATGCCGGACACGGCGGAATCACTCGTTATTCCCTTTCTCCAGAAGCACTGCAGGCAAGAGGTGAGTTTGTACGCCGCATGGAAGCGATCGGAGCTACAATTAAATTTGATGATATGGCGAACTTATATGCAACACTTCCTGGAAGTGAACCAGATCTTCCTGGAATCGTAATGGCTTCTCACTGTGATTCCGTAAAGAACGGTGGAAATTATGACGGAATCTTAGGTGTTATGGGAGCTATGGAAGTTCTTGAAACAGTTGCTGACCAGAACATCCCTCATAAACATAATTTAACAGCTATGATCTGGACAAATGAAGAAGGATCCTTATATCCACCAGCAATGATGTCTTCCGGTGTTATTTGCTATGACTATCTTCCAGAAGATATCCGTGTAAACTTCAAACATGAAGATATGTTAAAATCTACTTCTGTTCTTGATGCTACAAAGACATTCGGTGCTGCCCTTGATGCATCTGGATACAAAGGTGACAAAGCAAACCGTTTAAATAACAAAGATTACAAAGCAATGTTCGAATTACATATCGAACAGGGACCTATCCTTGAAGCCGCTGGAAATGACATTGGTGTTGTTACTTGCGTTCTTGGAATGGTTAACTACACGATCAAAGTTTATGGACAGTCTGACCATGCAGGAACAACTCCTATGAAGTATCGTCAGGATGCTTTATATGGAGCTTCTAAAGTTCTTCAGTACCTGCATGATGAATTAGACAAATTAGATCCAGAACTTGTTTATACAACAGGTGAGATCTTCTGTCATCCAAACGTACATACAGTAATTCCTGATTATGTAGAATTCTCATTAGATGCACGTCATGAAAAACCAGAAGTAATCGAACAGGTTGTCAAAGTAATTGAAAATATTCCTAAAGAAGTCGTAAAATGCAAGACTGATTATGAAATTGCATGGACACGTGATACTGTTTACTATGACAAAGAACTTGTTTCTTACGTTCAGGAATCTGTTGATGAACTTGGATATTCTAACCAGAAGATCAACTCCGGTGCTGGACATGATGCTCAGTTCGCAGCTTATATGCTTCCTACAACAATGGTATTCGTTCCATCTAAAGACGGACATTCTCACTGTGAACCTGAATATACATCTCCAGAACAGTGCACACAGGGTGCTTCCGTATTATTAAATGCCGTATTGAAATGTGACGCAAAATAAATACATTTCGCTAATAATATCTTCCTCATATAAGTCAAGAATAAGAGATATATCCTCTAGGATATATCTCTTATTCTTCTGTGTATTTTATACAATTTCTATAAGAATTATCTTTTTATTTTTATGCATTTTGAATAAAATCATCTATGATTTATCCATCTTTTATGATATAATGAACAGATAGGTAATATTTATTTTATGATTCGCATTCTTATTGCTTATGAATCGGAGGTAATTTATGTCAGCTAAAAAAGCGCGCTACTGTATCGGCGAATTATCGACCCTCTGTAATATACCCCAGAAGACTTTACGCTATTACGATGAGATTGGATTATTCACACCAGACTATCGAGACGACAGTACGCACTACCGTTATTATTCAAAATCACAGATCGTCAATCTGATGATCATTAAAACTTTAAAACAAATGGGCTTTCCATTAAAAGATATCCGGCAGATCATATCTGAGAACGATGCTCAGTCCCTTGAGGCGAATATCAATTCACATCTTGAGACGATGCGAGATGATATCATGAAGCGGATCGATCAGTACACCGAATGCAGCTATCTGCTCCAAAAGATTCAAAATGGAATTGATATTCTAGAAGCATCTTCTTCTCTTCCTTCCGAAGACCTTGCAATCTCTATTGAACATATTCCTAAGATCAGTTTAATGTATGACCGTTCTGAAATGGAAGGATATGATTACTCTGAGATGTCCTTAGACCGATGGATCTCCATTCTTCGGAAAGCAGAGCATTCCAAACATAAGATCATGGGACCTGTTTATGTGACATTTTATGAAGATAATATCATGAACAAGTTCCTCTCAGCAAACTCCATGGTCGAATTTGCAGTCCATATCGAGGATACTTCTTCTACCGATGATATTCGTGATTTCGGGGATTTTGATGCCGTAACCATGATCCATATCGGTAACTATGAGGATATCCCGACTTCTTATATCCAGATGATGAAATGGATCCGCCAGAATGGCTACACTGTTACAGGACCAGCAACAGAAGAATTCATCCTTTCCCCTCTGGATGTCAACGATGAAACTCGCAGGGTGACCAAGATCATTATCCCTGTCGAGAAAGAGAGTAAATAAATTAATATTTGTTATACAAAATAAGAATGCACACCAAAAAGGCTGTAAATTTCTTTGCTTACCCCAAAGAATTTACAGCCTTTTTGCCAGGTTTATTATTTATTAATACTATGAATGAGCTTTATAAGATCTAATATTCATACCAGAACTGTACAACTGTTGATAATGGTGGATCTTCCAGAACATCAATAGAACTTGGATATGGAGGATCTGCTGGTACTTCAATTATCTTAAAAGAACGGACTTCGATCAGTACTTTATTTCCTTCCTGTTTTCTGATTCCAGCGATATATTCCATATAATCTCCGGCAAAACATGGTGTGTAAAGACGAACTTTTTTAACTTCTACACATCTTCCTGTATTTCCAAATGTTTTTGCCATCAAACGTTTTGCTGCATCTTCCATCAGTGTGATACTTCTGGCACCATTTACAACTCCACCACCGTAAAATACGTCACGGTCTGACATTCTATAACGAAAAGTGATTGTATCTTTCATCATTCTTTCTCCTTTCAATCTGTCTTATGTACTTTATTCATCTTCTGGAAAATCATCCAGATGACGCCATGGATCAATAACTGCTCCATCTGGTTGTTCTCCACGTTGTAAGTGTTTCTTAACAACCAGTCTTACATTACCTTCTGTACATAATACAGGCTCATCAAACCATACCATATCTCCTGGTTTGTAGTCTTCTTTCCCAGCTCTGTATGCTGGTGTAGCCAGCTTAAATACTTCGATCCTGCAGTCTCTTGATGTATTTCCGATATGTGTTAAAGTAGCTTTGTACTCCATCATATCTCCTACATACACATCCTGATAGATCTTTACATCTTCATATCCCAGACAGAGAGATTCATCTCCATCTACCAAGATCATTTCTTCTGTTTCAACATCTCCGATAAAGTCAAACTGACGTCCAACTGGTACGATTCCATCTGGATTATTTGCATCCGCTGTCGTCATATTGTAACTTAAATAAGATACTTTTCTCATGTTGCTCCTCCTTATGAAATAAAAGTAATTAAATTACGCCTTCTTCTTTTAACTGTGCTTCTTCTTCTTCGGTTAATCCAAAGATCTCTCTGTTATGCTCTCCTAGAAGTGGAGAAGGCGTTTCTACAACTCCTGGAGTTTCTGACATCTTCGTAACACATCCCTGAAAATAAAGATCTCCTGCCGTAGGATGTTCGCAGTGAACCATCATCTCTCTTGCCTGTGTATGTGGATGTTCGATCGCTTCTTTTACATCTAATACCGGTCCACATGGAATTCCTGCTTCATCCATGATATATTCAATCTCTTTCTTTGTATGTTCCATACACCATCCACGGATCAGTTCCTGCAGTTCCGGCAGGTAATTCTTACACCTTAGATCATTGGTTTCGTATCTTGGATCACCAAGCAGCTCTTCATGTCCGATCGTATGACAAAATGTATCAAATAATCTGTCATTTCCTACCCCGAGTGCTGTAAATCCGTCCTTACAAGGGAAAATATCAAATGGAGCAATGGATGGGTCTATGTTTCCATTTCTCTGCGATATCTCCCCTGCCATTGTATAATTCACTAAGGCATTTTCAAGAAGACTGAATATTGTATCAAACATAGATACATCAACCTGCTGCCCTTCTCCGGTCATATCACGATGATGAAGGGCTGCCAATACACCAACTGTTAAATAAATCCCTGATACATGGTCTGCGACAGATGGACCAACTTTGACTGGATCTGTATCTTTAAAACCAGTCAGATTCACCATTCCGCCCATTGCCTGCGCCACGATATCATAGCAGGCTCTGTGTGTTAATGGTCCATACTGTCCAAATCCGGAACAGGATGCATAGATAATGGATGGATTGATCTTCTTTACCGTCTCATAATCAATCCCCAGCTTCTTTGTAACCCCGCCACGATAATTCTCAACAAGAATATCTGCATCCTTTACCAGATCATAAAACATCTGCTTTCCTTTTTCAGATTTCAGGTTTAATGTTGCACCCTTTTTATTTCTGTTTACATAACAGTAAAATCCGCTCTCTCCGCTCTTTTCATCAATTGGACCCCATGTTCTGCACTGATCTCCGTGTAGAGGCTCGATTTTTAATACGTCCGCTCCATAATCAGCTAACATCATCGTGCAAAACGGTCCACTTAAAGCTGAAGTAAGATCAACTACCTTAATTCCTTCCAATGCTTTTTTCATTTCGACACCTCCTATTTGTTCTTATTTACGAAACATATTTCCGCTGATGACAAGTTTCTGAATTTCATTTGTTCCTTCGTAGATCTGTGTGATCTTAGCATCACGCAGCATTCTTTCTACATGATATTCTTTCATATATCCATTTCCACCCAGCATCTGTACAGCTTCTGTGGCTACATGCATTGCTGCATCTGTACAAACCATCTTCGCTTTAGCCGCTGGTACACTGTAGCTTCTGCCTTCCTGCTTATCTGTTGCTGCTTTGTATAACATATACTGAGCCATCTCGATCTCTGTCTCTAACTCAGCCATCTTAAATGCTAAATACTGATTCTTGTATAATGGTTTTCCGAACTGTTCTCTCTCTTTTAAATAATTAAATGCGATGTCGTAAGCTCCTTTGGCAATTCCAAGTCCCTGGGCTGCAACACCAATACGTCCTCCATCCAGGTCTTTCATTGCAACAGCAAATCCTTTTCCTTCTTCTCCGAGCATGTTCTCTTTTGGAACTCTTACATTATCAAAGATGACCTCAGATACCTGTGCACATCTGATTCCGCACTTATCTTCGATCTTACCAATGGATACACCCTCCCATTCACGTTCTACGATGAATGCTGTTAATCCTTTTGTCTTTAATTCTGGATTCGTAAGAGCAACTACCATATAGTAATCTGCTAATGGCCCATTTGTAATGAAGCATTTTAATCCATTCAGGATATATTCTTTTCCATTCCAGATCGCTGTTGTTTTACATCCTGCTGCATCAGAACCTGCATCTGGTTCTGTTAAACAAAATGATCCCATTTTCTTTCCAGACAGAACTTCTGGCAGATATTTTTTCTTCTGTTCTTCATTTCCATCATTGATCAGAGCACCAGAGTATAATGAAGTACATACAGAATAAGCAATTCCTACAGATGAATTGATCTTGGAGATTTCTTCTAATGCTAATACATAGGATAAATAATCTCCTCCCTGACCACCATATTCTTTTGGAAATGGAAGCCCGACAAATCCCATTTCTCCCATTTTCTTATATGCTTCTTCTGGGAAACGTCCTGCTGCATCATCTTCAAGAACTGTTTCCTGTAATACAGTCTGAGCAAACTGTCTTGCACTCTGCTGAACTGCCTTCTGCTGTGGAGTTAATTCAAAATTCATAGTTTCATCCTTTCTGCATATTGCACATTTTATTTTCTACCTCGTATATTTGTAGTGTAGTCTATCCTTTCAGTGCAGAGTCAAGCAGTATTCTTGATATTTTTTATGCAGATTGTACAAAAAAAAGACCAACTTTCCACTTACTGGATAGTTGATCTTTTTTCTCATTTAGCTATATTTGTCTTCTCAGACTCTATTTTTTCACATATTTTGATGTAACTTTCAGTCGTGCCATAGCACGTGACAATGCTGCCTGTGTATGATAGTACTGCAAACGGCTTTGTTTCTGTTTGAGTCGTTCTTCTGCTCTTGTTTTGGCCTCTCTTGCACGGATGATGTCGATGTCTTCTGGGCGTTCCACCGTATCTACCACGATGACTACGAAATCTCTGGTGACATCTGCGAATCCTTCACCAACAACACAAACTTTCCATTCCCCATCAACTTTAAAACGAAGCTCTCCTGCAACAACGGCTGTTACTGTATCTTCATGGTTTGCTAATACACCGTAAAGTCCGTCCACTGCTGGGAAAATGACGTGTTCACAAGCTCCGCTGTAGAACTTTTTGTCACTGGCAATGATCTCAAAATAAAAGGTTTCTGCCATTTACATCACCTCTTTTGCCTTTTCCTTTACATCATCAATTGTTCCGACCATTAAGAAGGCCTGTTCTGGATAGTCATCCATCTCTCCATCTAAGATTGCTTTAAATCCGCGGATTGTTTCCTTGACAGGAACGTATTTACCAGGGATTCCTGTAAATGTTTCTGCTACGTTAAATGGCTGAGATAAGAATTTCTGAATCTTTCTTGCACGGTATACTGTGATCTTATCTTCTTCGTCTAATTCTTCCATACCAAGGATCGCAATGATATCCTGTAATTCTTTGTATCTCTGAAGTGCTTCTTCTACACGTCTTGCTACTTCATAGTGTTCTTCTCCAACGATGTCTGGCTCTAAGATACGAGAGCTTGATTCCAGTGGGTCTACGGCTGGATAGATACCCTGTTCAGAAATCGCTCTTGATAATACAGTTGTTGCATCCAGATGGGCAAATGTTGTTGCTGGTGCTG
>CAJMOO010000031.1 GCA_905215045.1 uncultured bacterium
TATTCAGCGGTGGACAAGACAGCACAACATGCCTTTTCTGGGCAAAGAAGAAATACGATGAAGTGATCGCACTTTCATTTAACTACGGACAGAGACATTCCAAAGAACTTGAATGTGCCAAGAAGATCTGCAAAGAACATGGTGTAGAACATCATATCTTAGATATGGAACTGTTAAATCAGTTAGCACCAAACTCTCTTACCAGAGTGGATATGGAAGTAGATCATGAAGCACCAAAAGAAGGAACACCAAATTCATTTGTTGATGGAAGAAATATGTTATTCTTAACATTTGCAGCCGTTTTTGCAAAACAAAGAGACATTCATGTATTAGTAACTGGTGTATCACAAAGTGATTTCAGCGGATACCCAGACTGCCGCCATGTCTTTATCTCATCTCTGGAGACAACATTAACACTTGCCATGGATTACGAATTTGAAGTGATCACACCACTGATGTGGATCGACAAGAAACAGACATGGAAGATGGCTGATAAGTTGGGTGTCTTTGATATCGTAAGAAATGAAACTCTGACATGTTATAACGGAGTGATGGGAGATGGATGTGGAGAATGCCCGGCATGTAAGTTGAGAAGACATGGATTAGAGGAATATTTAAAAGTCCGTGGACATAAATAAGAATATACAAAAGAGAAAAAGAATCTTGTGGTTGTACAAGGTTCTTTTTGCTATTTATACATATGAATAAATGATAAAAATTTGCAGGAAAGCATTGATAAAATTTTAACAAGGGTGTACAATGTATTTGTAGCAAAACAATCGATTGAAATCGGATCATTAAATGTATGAGGATAAGTTCAATTTCGGTCATCCAGGTAAAAGGAGATGTAGTTATGGCAAGATTTACATTACCAAGAGATTTATACTTCGGAGAAAACGCATTAGAGACACTGAAAACAATCAAAGGAAACAAAGCAGTATTATGCCTAGGCGGCGGATCCATGAAACGTTTTGGATTTGTTGACAAGGTCGTTGAATATTTGAAAGAAGCTGGAATTGAGACAAAACTGATAGAAGGAATTGAACCAGATCCATCCGTAGAGACGGTTATGAAAGGTGCCAAAGTGATGCAGGAATTTGAACCAGACCTGATCATTGCAATGGGTGGAGGATCACCAATTGATGCAGCAAAGGCAATGTGGGTATTTTATGAGCACCCAGAGACAACCTTTGATGACATCAAAGATCCATTTACAATCCCACCACTTCGTAACAAAGCAACTTTTATCGCAATTCCATCAACCTCAGGAACAGCAACAGAGGTAACAGCATTCTCAGTAATCACAGATTACAATACAGGAATCAAATATCCACTGGCTGATTTTGAGATCACACCAGATGTAGCGATCGTAGACCCATCACTGGCAGAAACAATGCCACAGACCTTAACAGCACATACAGGAATGGATGCATTAACCCATGCGATTGAAGCCTATGTTGCAGGACTTCATTCTCCATTCTCAGATCCATTAGCGATCCATGCGATCGAGATGATCTTTGATAACCTGAAAGCATCCTATGAAGGAGACATGCAGGCAAGAGGAAACATGCATATTGCACAGTGCTTAGCCGGAATGGCATTTTCTAACGCACTGCTTGGAATCGTACATTCCTTAGCTCATAAGACAGGAGCAGTCTTTGATACAGGACACATCCCTCATGGATGCGCAAATGCAATTTATCTTCCATATGTCATCCAGTACAATGCAAAAGTGTGCGAAGACAGATTCGCAATGATCGCAAGAAAATTAGGACTTCCTGGAGTGACTGATAAGGCATTAACTTTATCACTGATCAAAGCGGTAGAAGATCTGAGAGCAAGTCTTAATATTGTGTCTAATCTGAAGGATTTCGGTGTAAATGAAGACGAATTCCTTGAGAAGAAACATATGATCGCTGAGAGAGCGGTTGGGGATGCTTGTACGGGATCTAATCCGAGAGAAACATCTGTTGAGGATATGGAGAAGATATTGGAATGTATTTATTATGGTAAGGATGTGACATTTTAAATTTTAATTTGTGAGTTGGCCAACTGTAGATTTCGAGTATATGATAAAAAATAAATAAGCAACCGAACGCGATGCGGTGGAATTTTGCTCATATTTTGAACAAATCGCTGATCCGCCCAATTTTCTACGAAAACTCGCTCTGTAGTTTTGTCTAAGACCAAAGTCTTTGAAGCTCAGACATTCGTCCAATTGGGCTGCGAATTTATTCAAAATATGGCAAAATTCCAATGCATCGCGTTCGGTTGCTTATTTATTTTTTATCATATACCTGAAGTCTATAGAGTGGACAATTCACAAGATTGGAAAATTTAAGGTGGTGTGTATGTTTTACTGTATTGGCTTGTATATTTAGTTAATTGATAACTGAAAATTCTCTCTTTTTAAGTCTCGTAGAAATTAAGTTAACGTGAATTTAAAATTAAGATTTTCAAAGACAGAGGAATGGTAAATATAAGATACAAAATGCCAATTTAGTTCCCGACAAACAGAAATTTGCAAGGAAAGAACTGTTGTTTTATATTACTTCGATTGGAATCCTTTAAACTATCACATGCATCAAAGACTTCGTCAAATCACAATTTACAGATGAATAGACGAAGTCAGCAAAATAATGTATAATAAGAACCAAAATAAGGAGGAAGCCAACTTATGGGAAGATATCTAAATAGTTCAACTCCATATGCATTATATCAAGGTGAAGCAAATCAGCCATACTTTGTAGATAAATCATTATTGCTGACAGAATTGTTTCCTGTTTTGGATGCAGGAAATCAGCATATTTGTATCACAAGACCAAGACGTTTTGGAAAAACGATCATGGCTAATATGATTGCAGCATTTTTGAGCAAAAAAGTGGATTCAGATTCGATTTTTGGTAAACTAAAGATTGCTGACAATTCAAAATATAAAGAATACAGAAATAAATATAATGTAATTTCTATCGACTTCAGTAAGATATCAAGATCCTGTGATTCATATGCTGACTATATAGGAAAAATCGAAACCACTTTAATCAGAGATTTGAAAAAAGAACATCCACAGATTGAAGTTTATGAAGATGATTCGGCAGCGGATATTTTAGAAACGATTTTTGAAGAATGTGGTCAGGAACGCTTTGTTTTTGTTCTGGATGAATGGGATTTTATTTTTCATAAAGATTTTATTACCGAAGAAAATAAAAAGCAGTATATCCAGTTTTTGAGTAATTTATTAAAGGACCGTCCATATGTTCAAATGACTTATATGACAGGAATTCTTCCGATTGCAAAATATTCTGATGGATCAGAATTAAATATGTTCGATGAGTATGATATGGCATGTAAGGAAAAATACAGTGAATATTTTGGGTTTGTGGAAGAAGAAGTAGATCAGCTTTATGATATTTATAAAAGGATAACAAAGAATCCAAAGATTTCAAGAAATGAATTAAAAGAATGGTATGATGGATATCGTGCGGCAGCAGGAGAGTATTTATATAATCCAAGATCAGTTGTCTGTGCATTAAGAGATAATCAACTGGCAAACTACTGGACAAGTTCAGGGACTTATGATTCTGTTTTCACTTATATTAAAGGGAATATAGCAGATGTAAGAAATGATCTTGTATTAATGGTTGCAGGAGAACATGTCCCAGCAAAAATGCAGCAATATGCAGCAACAGCAAATGAATTGCATACGAAAGACCAGATTTATTCGGCAATGGTTGTTTATGGATTGTTGACTTATGAGGATGGAAAGGTATTTATTCCAAATAAAGAGTTGATGGATAAGTTTGATGAATTACTGTTATCGAATCAACAATTAGGATATGTATATCGATTGGCAAGAGAATCTCAAAGAATGCTTCAAGCAACGATTCATGGAGATACAGATACCATGGAAGAAATACTTGAATATGTTCATGATACAGAAGTACCTATTTATTCGTATAATAGTGAAGTAGAATTATCGGCGATTGTAAATTTAGTATATCTTTCTGCAAGAGATGAATACCGTGTTGAGAGAGAAGATAAAGCAGGAAAAGGATTTGTAGATTTTATCTTTTATCCAAAAAGAATTGATATGCCGGGAATTATTTTGGAACTAAAAATAGATCATACACCACAAGAAGCAATAGAGCAGATTAAAGAAAAGAATTATCAATTAAGATTCCAAGGAAAAATTGGAGAATATCCAGTATATGACGGAAGTATATTAGCAGTTGGAATCAGTTATGATAGAAAAACGAAGAAGCATAATTGTGAAGTGGAAACGTTATAAATAAAAAGGATACACAATCAATAGGATGTTAACAAAGGGATTTGATTGTGTATCCTTTTTTACTATAAATTTTCTCATATATATTGACACAATTATAAAAAAGGTATATCATAACTGTACTATATGAAATGGTACAGTTAATACAATTCATACAGTAAAAACAATAAGGAAAGAGGCGATAATTTTAATATGAAAGGCAGAAAGGTGATTATCATCTTGTATAGTATCGTACTAATCAGTACAAATATTTTGGCGTTTGTGATGTTCAGCAATTATCAGATGACACATAAGCTTTTTCAAAAGAGGGTGGCAGAGATTCAATACAGCCAGCAGGCAATAGGAAGACTGACAGATGTCCAAGAAGATTTGATAAAGTTTGCAAAGAAAAATCATATATCAATTATGAAATATGAATTCTTAAGTGGAAAGGAATTAGCAATCTATTCCACAGATGAACAAGCACTTAAGCACATGAAATTTCCATATAGTACATGGAAGATCAGAACATATTCATTTAAAGAATTGAGAAATGTTGGATGTGGGAATACTTTTTTTATGGATGATCATACGACTCCTCAGATTGAGAAGAAATTAAAGCGTCAATTTTCAACATACGGGAAAGTGAAATTCTATACAAATGAAGAAAAAATAGAATTGATCAATAATCTGTCACCAGTATATCTGATAGGATTTGGTGTCCTGTTTTTGATCATAGGATTTACAAGTTATTATGTATCATCGAGAAAGAAACTGGCATTAATGAGATACTGGGGATATTCGAATGCTTCGGCTATTTGGAATATTAATAAAGATATCATAAAAATTTTATCCATTAATGAAATCTTATGGTTGATCTTATGGCTGGCTGCAGGTTGGAAATTTGAAGGTTTGCAAAATATATGGCAATACTTTCGGACATATCTTCTCTGCAATATGGGAATTAATACAGCAATCTTTATTATGGCAGTTCTTATGAACTATCTAGTCATTTATTTCCAAACGTCGATTAGTCATGTAAAAGGAAAAAACTTTTTTACTGGAACAAAACAAGTTTCTTATATGATTTTGACAAGTATCTTTTTTGCGTTGCTTATGATTTTGAGCAACACAGCAAATGATATGCAACGACTGCAAAGAAAAGAAAAAGCATTGGAATATTGGGATAACACAAAACACATTTACACAATAAATTTTAGGGGATATGATAACTCAGTCACAGATTTATCCAAAGAACAGAAACAGATTAATGATGAATTATCCAGATTTTATCAAGAAGGAATCAAAGATATGCAGGTATTTTTGATGAATTCAGATAATTATGCAAAGGAAGCGGATGGAAAAGGTGGCTGGACATATGCATATCAATATAAAGGTACAAAAGAAGAGCAGATATGTTCACCTTATGGGAGAAGTGTAAGGATTGATGAGAATTATTTAAAAAGAAATCCAATAAAGACTTGTAATGGAAAATCAGTCAAAAAACAGATAGAACATAAGAAAAATACACTAAACCTCCTGGTTCCAGAGCAATATAAGAAATATGAGAAAAAGATCATAAAACAATATAAAGATGAATTTTATTTTCAAAAAGTTACGGTAGATAATGACTATCGAAAGGCATTGAAGCAACCGAAAAATCTTTTAAAAAAGAAGGAATTAGCAGTTCACATTATTTATGTAAAAAGGAATCAAAGCTATTTTACTTATGATTCGGATACAGGAAATGATAAAAATCAGATCATAGATCCAATCGCAGTATTATTTTACGCTGATCGTATGGATTCATCGAATATTGCATTTATGTATCCAGGGGAACTGGCTCCAGGAAGTGTTTATTTCGAAGATAATTCCAGAGAACAGGGACATGCTTTTCGAAAAGTAGAGGAGTTGGAGAAGAAATTAAATATCTATCAATTTAATTCTACAACAAATGTTTATGGAATGGCAGCAGATCAACTAGTAAAGATCCAGCAAAAAGTAATATATCAAGGTGTAATTTTGGCAGCAATTATTCTCTGTTCCGTTATATTTATAACAATTTCAATTTACGGTTACTATTATTCAAAACGACAGAAATTAATGATGCAGTCTCTCTTTGGATATCATTATCTGGAGTCGGTGAAAGAAATTTTGATCGTATTTGGAATGATCAATATAGGCACGACATTCGTTGTATATGCGATCAAACATGATCAGATCGTATGGTATTTTATGATTTTTGCATGCATCATAGAATTTATCATCACAAAAATAGAGTATGATCACTTAAATCAGAAAAATTTGGAAGAAAGAATCATAAAAGGAGAGCAGAATTGATGATAGAATTAAAAAATATTTGCAAAACTTTTGGAAAGCATGAGGTGCTAAAAGATTTTTCATTACAGATCAAAAAGAATGAATTTGTAGCGATCATAGGAGAAAGTGGTGCAGGAAAAACAACAATTTTAAATATAATCTCCATGTTAGAACAACCTGATGCAGGGGAAATTGTGATTAATGAGAATAACCATTTTACAAAGAAGAAAATTCAAAATCTAAGAAGATATGTATTTGGATATATTTTTCAAAACTATGTTCTAATAGAAGAAGAGACCGTTAAAGAAAACCTGTTGATATCCAAAAAATATCGGAAAAATTTTAAAGAACAAGAATTAGAAGAAGTGATGTATAAAGTTGGATTACCAAAAGAATATTTAGACCACAAAGTCTATGAATTAAGCGGCGGAGAACAGCAAAGAGTTGCAATTGCAAGAACGATGCTAAAACCATGCGAAATTATATTAGCAGATGAACCAACAGGAAACTTAGATGCTCATAATAAAGAAAAAGTAATCCAGTTATTCCAACAAATGAAAACAGAAGGAAAAACAATCATTTGCGTGACACACGACGAAGAAATGGCAAAGAAAGCAGATCGTATTATTTGTTTACAGAAAGAAAGAGGTTAGGAAAAATGAAAGGTGTTTTATTAGCGTTTTTAAATGTATTATTAATTTTATTTACAGTATTGGTGCACAAGATTATTTTTAGAGTTTTGGGATTAGGATATGACAGTCTTGTATTATATTGGGGATTGTTTGTTTTGATATTCTTTATATTTGATGTAATCTTGAATTCGCTTTTTATAAAAAATGCTTAGGATGGAAAAGGAGACTTTATGGAGCTACAATTTACTGGATGCACAAAAAGAAAAAAGAATATATCATTCATATAGTTTCTGGCTTATAGTGGTGTTTCATTACAACTTTCTGTTTGTCGGAAACTTTCTTAGAATCCTGCAACCTAGATTCAGCATACCCTCTGTCTTTGAAAATCTTAATTTTAAAATCACGTGTCTTTGGTGTATAAATAAAAATATAAATATCGATAGGGTCCGAAATGATAGAATTCCATAGGCATTTTGAACGGTTCGCAGCTAGCTTGGTGCGTTGTTTGAGCGAAGCGAGTTACGCAAGGAAAGCTAGCGGATCAGCGACCGGTCAAAACGCCGTCAATGGAATTCGTTTTTCGGACCCTATCGATATTTATATTTTTATTTATACTCAATACACTACATTTTCAAAATTAAAATTTCTTAAAAGATCTCAATTCATGTACCGCAAATGTAATCGCACATATTGCCGCAAATCCATCCGCAATTGGTGCTGAAAACATAACTCCCTCAATTCCAAAGAAAATCGGCAGAATGATCATCAACGGCAGCAAGAAAATAACCTGTCTGGTCAATGAAAGGAAAATACCACGGTTCGCCTTTCCAATGGCCGTAAAAAAGTTCGCAGTAATTGGCTGTAAACCATTAATAAAAGTACAAAACAAGAAAATTCGAAAGAACTTCTCAGCAAAACGGAAGTAAGCTTCACTCTCAGAACCAAAGATTCCAATGATCTGTCGTGGGAACAACTGGAAGCAGATAAAAGAAACCGTACTGATGATCGTTGCAGAGATTGCAGCTTTTAAATAGGCTTCTCGCACACGATCCAGTTTCTTCGCACCATAGTTATAACTGATGATTGGCTGTAATCCTTGGGAAATACCGATATTAATGGAGAAAAAGATCATATTGATCTTTGTGATGATCCCGGCACATGCTAGAGGGATATCGCTTCCGTAAGAAGATTTTGCACCATATCGGATTAAAACATTGTTCATAACGATCTGTACGACCATCATAGAAACCTGATTAAAAAATGGTGCCATACCAAGGGAAACAATTCTTCCGATATAATGTGGGTGTGGTTTTAATCTTTTCAATGTCAGATCGACGGTCTTAAATTTTCTTAAATATAAGATTACCATAATACCAGAAACAATCTGCCCGATCACAGTTGCCCATGCAGCACCGGCAATTCCCATATGAAAACCAAAAATCAATGTAGGATCAAGGATCGTATTAATGATTGCACCAGTCAAAGTACAAGCCATAGAAAACTTTGGACTTCCATCAGCACGTACAAGATTTGTACCTCCAGTTGTTAAGATCAAAAATGGAAAACCAAGGGATGTAATTCCGGTGTAGGTTAAAGAATAATTTAAAACACTAGAAGTTGCTCCAAATAAGATCATCATTGGTTTTAAAAATAGTCTTGTCACGATACAAAGAATCACACCAAGTGAAAATAGCATGGTGATCGCATTTCCAGCGAAGGAAGCTGCTTCATCCTTTTCGTGTCGTCCCATGCAAAGGTTAAAGTTTGCAGCGCCACCAATTCCACACATTAAAGCGATGGAAGTACAAGTGATGACTAATGGGAAAGCAACATTCGTTGCGGCATTTCCGAGCATTCCAACGCTTCGGCCAATAAAAAACTGGTCTACCATATTATATAAAGCACTTACGACCATAGCGATAATGCTTGGAATTGCAAAACGAAGAAGCAAGCTAGAAATCTTCTCAGTACCGAGAGGATTTGTCTTTTGTTCATTCATAATAAATAAAACCTCTTCTTTCTAATTAATATATCAATGTTATAAAAATGGTCCAAACGATTAAATTTAATCGAAACGGACGTTATTTAGTATAGTATAAATGACAAAATAGTACAACTTTTTTAAAAAGTTTTTGAGAAATAGTGCCTAATAAACGAGAAAATAAGAGATAATTTAATATATTATCAGAAAATAAATATATATAATCTCAAGAAGTCTAATTATCTGACAACTTAAGAAAATTCATACTTTACAACTAGGGAAAATTTCGGTATGATAAGAAAAAACACGAGACAGTACATCGAGAAAGGATGAATAGATATGAAACAGACAAATCAAATTCCTGGATTATATGATCCAAGTTTTGAGCACGATAACTGCGGTATCGGTGCCTGTGTAAATATTAAGGGAGTCAAGAATCATCAGACAGTAGATAATGCACTGAAGATTGTTGAGACATTAGAGCATCGTGCAGGAAAAGATGCAGCAGGAGAGACAGGAGACGGTGTAGGAATCATGCTTCAGATTTCACATAAGTTCTTTAACAAAGCCTGCAAAGAAGCTGGAATCAATATCGGGAAAGAAAGAGAATACGGAATTGGAATGTTCTTCTTTCCAAATGACGAATTAAGACTTCGTCAGGCAAAGAAGATGTTCGAGATCATCGTTGAGAAAGAAGGAATGACATTCCTTGGATGGAGAGAGGTTCCAACAGTACCAGCAGTTCTTGGTAAGAAAGCAGTAGAATGCATGCCAAAGATCTTACAGGGATTCGTTGCAAAACCAGCAGACGTTGAAAAAGGACTTGATTTTGACCGTAAATTATATATCGCAAGAAAAGTATTCGAACAAAGTAATGAAGAATCTTATGTCGTTTCATTATCCAGCAGAACGATCGTATATAAAGGTATGTTCTTAGTTGGACAGCTTCGTACATTCTTTAAAGATCTTCAGGATCCAGATTACGAATCAGCAATCGCACTTGTACATTCACGATTCAGTACAAATACGACACCAAGCTGGGAGAAAGCTCATCCATATCGTTTTATCGTACATAACGGAGAGATCAACACAATCCGTGGAAATGCCGATAAGATGCTTGCCAGAGAAGAGAATATGGAATCAGAGTACCTCAAAGATGAAATGCACAAACTGATCCCAGTGGTAAACCCAAACGGATCTGACTCTGCAAGACTTGATAATACATTAGAGTTCTTAGTTATGAGTGGTATGGATCTTCCACATGCGATCATGATCACAATCCCAGAACCATGGGAGAACAATAAAGTCATTTCACAGGAGAAACGTGATTTCTATCAGTACTATGCAACAATGATGGAACCATGGGATGGACCTGCATCTATCATCTTTACAGACGGTGATCAGGTAGGAGCGGTACTTGACCGTAACGGACTTCGTCCATCAAGATACTATATCACAGATGATGATCAGCTGATCTTATCATCAGAGATTGGAGTTCTTGACATCGATCCAACAAAGATCGTAGTCAAAGAAAGACTTCATCCAGGAAAGATGTTATTGGTTGATACGATCAAAGGAGAAGTGATCGCAGATGATGTAGTCAAAGAAAAATATGCAGAGAAAGAACCATATGGTGAATGGTTAGACAGCAATCTGTTAGAATTAAAAGACTTAAAGATTCCAAATGAACCAGTTCCAACATACGGAGCAGAAGAACGTGAAAAACTGATGAAAGCTTTCGGATATACATATGAAGATATCCGTACAGCGATCCTTCCAATGGCATTAAATGGATCTGAAGCCATCGCAGCGATGGGAAATGATACACCACTTGCAGTGTTATCTAACCGACATCAGCCATTATTTAACTATTTCAAACAGTTATTTGCACAGGTAACAAACCCTCCAATCGATGCGATCCGTGAGGAACTTGTAACATCAACAACGGTTTATGTCGGAAAAGAAGGTAATATCTTAGATGAGAAACCAGAAAACTGCCGCGTATTAAAAGTACACAACCCAATCCTTACAGACACAGATCTGTTAAAGATCAAAGCAATGAACAAAGAAGGATTTAAAGTTGTAGAACTTCCTATTATATATTACAAGAACACATCTCTTGAGAAAGCATTAGACCGCTTATTTGTAGAGACAGACAGAGCATATAGAGATGGAGCAAACATCATCATTCTTTCTGACAGAGGAGTCGATGAAAACCACGTGGCAATTCCTTCTTTATTGGCAGTATCTGCAATGCATCAGTATCTGATCAAGACAAAGAGACGTACATCCGTTGCACTGATCTTAGAGAGTGGAGAACCAAGAGAAGTTCATCATTTTGCAACACTGTTAGGATATGGTGCATGTGCAGTGAATCCATACCTTGCATTACAGGGAATCAAGAAACTGATCGATGAAAATATGCTTCAGAAAGATTACTATGCAGCAGTTGAAGATTACACAAATGCGATCCTTCATGGAATCGTTAAGATCGCATCTAAGATGGGTATTTCAACATTACAGTCTTATCAGGGATCACAGATCTTTGAAGCAATTGGTATCAATTCAGATGTGATTGAGAAATATTTTACAAATACAGTCAGCAGAGTCGAAGGTATTTCCTTAAAAGACTTAGAAGCAGACGTAGATGCAAGACATGCCACAGCATTTGATCCATTAGGATTAGAAAATGATTTGACATTGGAAAGTGCAGGAAGCCATAAATGCAGAAGTGGAAAAGAGCAGCATCTTTACAATCCACAGACAATTCATACACTTCAGGTTGCAACAAGAACAGGAAGTTATGATCTGTTTAAACAGTATACAAATATGATCGATAAGGAATTAGAACCAGGAAACTTAAGAGGTTTAATGGAATTTAATTACCCAGAGAAAGGAATTCCAATCGACAAAGTTGAAAGTGTTGATTCTATCGTCAAACGTTTCAAGACAGGAGCAATGTCTTACGGATCTATTTCCGGAGAAGCGCATGAAACACTGGCAATCGCCATGAACAAATTAGGCGGTAAGTCAAACAGTGGTGAGGGTGGAGAAAGACCTGAGAGATTAAAAGTCGGAAGAGACGGATTAAACCGATGCTCAGCAATTAAACAGGTTGCATCTGGACGATTCGGAGTAACAAGTGAATATTTAGTAAGTGCCAAAGAGATTCAGATCAAGATGGCACAGGGAGCAAAACCAGGAGAAGGTGGACATCTTCCAGGAAAGAAAGTTTATCCATGGATTGCTAAAACTCGTCATTCAACAGCGGGTGTAAGCTTAATTTCCCCACCACCGCATCATGATATTTACTCTATCGAGGACTTGGCGCAGTTAATTTATGACTGTAAGAATGCCAACAGAGATGCAAGAATTTCCGTAAAACTTGTATCAGAAGCAGGAGTTGGAACAGTCGCATCTGGTGTAGCAAAAGCCGGAGCACAGGTTATCTTAATTTCAGGTTATGATGGTGGTACAGGAGCAGCTCCTAGAAACTCTATCTATAATGCAGGACTTCCTTGGGAACTTGGACTTGCAGAAGCGCATCAGAATCTGTTAATGAACGATCTTCGTAACAAAGTTATCGTTGAGACAGATGGTAAGTTAATGAGTGGTAGAGATGTAGCGATCGCAGCAATGCTTGGAGCCGAAGAATTTGGTTTCGCAACAGCACCACTTGTAACACTTGGATGCGTTATGATGAGAGTATGTAACTTAGATACATGCCCAGTCGGAGTTGCAACACAGAATCCAGAACTTCGTAAGAAATTTGCAGGAAAACCTGAATATGTTATGAACTTCATGAAGTTTATTGCTCAGGAATTAAGAGAATACATGGCAAAATTAGGTGTAGCTACGGTTGATGAATTAGTCGGACGTACAGATTTATTAAAACCAAATGCAAAAGCAGCCGAAAAACATGTAGATCTTTCTAAGATTCTTGGATATAAATATGACCCAGCACAGAAGATGGATTACAACCATAAGAATGTATACGATTTCAAACTGGAACAGACAGCAGATATGAAAGTACTGATGAAAGAATTAATGCCAGCGCTTGAAAAGAAACAGAAGAAGAGCATTCAGCTTGATGTTACAAATATCGACCGTACATTCGGAACAATCTTTGGATCAGAGATCACAAAACACTGGGGTGAACAGGCATTAGAAGATGATACATACGTTGTAAAATGTAACGGAGCTGGTGGACAGAGTTTCGGAGCCTTCATTCCAAAAGGTCTGACATTACAGTTAGTCGGAGACAGCAATGACTACTTCGGAAAAGGACTTTCTGGTGGTAAATTAATCCTTTGCCCTCCAACAGGTGTCAAATTTAAAGCAGAAGATAATATCATCGTAGGTAACGTTGCATTATACGGAGCAACAAGTGGTAAAGCATTTATCAATGGTGTTGCCGGAGAACGTTTCTGTGTCAGAAACTCAGGAGCTACAGCTGTTGTTGAAGGTGTTGGAGATCATGGATGTGAATACATGACAGGTGGTCGTGTTCTTGTTCTTGGACCAACAGGAAAGAACTTTGCAGCTGGTATGAGCGGTGGAGTTGCTTATGTGTTAGATGAAGACAGCAAGTTATATAAGAACTTAAATAAAGAAATGGTTTCTGTAGAAACAGTAACATCCAAATACGATGTTATCGAATTAAAAGACATGTTAAAAGAACATGTAGCATATACAAATTCCGAAAAAGGAAAAGAAATTCTTAAAGACTTTGAACAGTACCTGCCTAAGTTTAAAAAGATCATGCCAAATGATTACAAAGCAATGTTAAATCTGATCGTCCAGATGGAAGAACGTGGATTAAGCAGTGAGCAGGCGAAGATGGAAGCATTTAATATCAAGGCAAATGCAGGAAAATAGGAGGAAATTATGGGAAAACCAACTGGATTTTTAGATTATGAAAGAGAAGACGCCCGTGCAGAATCTCCGAAAGAACGAATCAAACATTTTAATGAATTTCATATTCCTCTTTCAAGAGAAGAACAGCAGAAACAGGGTGCAAGATGTATGGACTGCGGAGTACCATTCTGTCAGTCTGGAAAAGTACTATTAAATGGAATGGCATCTGGATGCCCATTAAACAACCTGGTGCCAGAATGGAATGATCTGATCTATACAGGAAACTGGGAACAGGCATTTTTAAGACTTAAGAAAACAAATCCATTTCCAGAGTTTACCGGACGTGTATGTCCGGCACTCTGTGAGAATGCCTGTACATGTGGATTAAACGGAAATCCTGTATGTTCAAAACAAAATGAGTTAAGTATCATTGAATACGGATATAAACATGGACTTGCAAAAGCAAGACCACCAAAATTCCGTACAGGAAAGAAAGTTGCAGTCATCGGTTCCGGACCTTCTGGATTATCTGCAGCAAACTCATTAAACAAACGTGGACATGAAGTGACTGTATACGAACGTTCAGATCGTCTTGGTGGTCTGTTAATGTATGGAATTCCTAACATGAAACTCGAAAAACATATCGTAGAACGTAAGATCGCGATCATGAGAGAAGAAGGAATCCATTTTGTAACAAATACAAACGTTGGAAAAGATATCAAACCAGAGCAATTAAAGAAAGATTACGATGCAGTGATCTTAGCCTGCGGATCATCAAATCCAAGAAATATCGAAGTTCCTGGACGTGAAGCAAAGGGAATTTATTTTGCAGTTGATTTCTTGAAATCAACAACAAAAAGCCTGTTAGATTCTGGCTTAAAAGATAAGAAATTTATCTCTGCAAAGGGTAAAAACGTTATCGTTATCGGTGGTGGAGATACAGGAAATGACTGTGTTGGTACATCTATCCGCCACGGAGCAAAGAGTGTTACTCAGTTAGAGATGATGCCAAAACTTCCAGACGAACGTGCAGAGAATAACCCATGGCCAGAATGGCCAAGAATCTGCAAGACAGATTATGGTCAGGAAGAAGCAATTGCAGTTTTTGGACATGATCCTCGAATTTATCAGACAACTGTCAAAGAATTCAAGATGAACAAAAAAGGCGAAGTAACAAAAGCTGTTTTAGTAAGTCTTGAAAGCAAAAAAGATGAAAAGACCGGAAGAATGATGATGGTTCCAGTGGAAGGATCTGAAAAAGAAATTCCAGCAGATTTAGTATTGATCGCAGCAGGATTCTTAGGAAGCGAAGCTTATGTCACAGAAGCATTTGGTGTGAAAGTAAACCAGAGAACAAACGTTGAAACAAAACCAGACAGTTTTGCAACAAATGTTGAAAATGTCTTTACTGCAGGAGATATGCACAGAGGACAGTCTTTAGTTGTATGGGCAATCCGTGAAGGAAGAGATGCAGCCAGAGAAGTTGACAAACAGTTAATGGGATATACAAATCTTTAAGCTATAAAAATGCGAAAATGATGTCAGAGACAGTAATATGATCTGACATCATTTTTGTTTGAGAGAAAATAAGATTGTTTTTTCAATAAGTTTTCGATTAAGACTTTTCAAAAGAGATTGTTTTTGCTATGATAATCCGTAGAGAAAAAATTTCTTAATAATAGAGAGAAGCATGAGGGAGCAGATTGGATTATGCATTTTATTGGTCATTTTAAAACAATTACAAGACATAAGATTCTGGTGGCAAAAGGCTGTTTTAAACTAGGCCTTTATTATCAGGGAATCATGCACGATATGTCCAAATATTCCCCAACTGAATTTCTGGTAGGTGCAAAATACTACCAGGGAACGGCAAGTCCTAATAATGCAGAAAGAATGGACAAAGGAATTTCTACAGCATGGCTTCATCACAAAGGACGTAACAAACATCATTTTGAATACTGGATCGATTATAGTATTGACAGAGAACATCCAGGGCTTGTTGGAATGAAGATTCCAAAGAAGTATATGGCGGAGATGTTTGTAGATCGTGTCAGTGCAGGAAAGATTTATAATGGGGATAAGTTTGATCAGAAGAGTCCGCTTGAATATTTTGAACATGGGATTGGGGCAACGATTATGTGTGATGCGTCTAAAAATTATTTATTAAGACTTTTAAAGATGTATGCAAAAAAGGGTGAAGATTACACATTTGCATATCTTAAAAAAGACCTGAAAGAAGATATCAGTGGTTATGATAAGATATCTCCGTTTCAGCCATTTTCAAAAAATATTAAGATTGGATAGAATTTCATGTATCTGTGACTTGAAATCTTAACATACTTACAGTATAATATGTAATGTAAATCAGATAAGAAGCCTGGGGTGTACGATAACTTGCTATTTTGAACCTACATTTATTTATCATGGGACTTCGTATAATCGACCGGATGTCAAGCCCTGATACCGGGGGACGGCAGAACGTTGATTGAGAAAACCCACCTAGCTCTGCTAGGCGTCAAAATCGCAAGACCGGCATTCCGGGTATATGATATGCGAAAGATAAAAGAGGGACTGTTAGTTTTAACAGTCCCTTTTAAAAATTTGCAGTCAGAAAAACTGCAAAATAAAAAGGAGATAAAAGATTTGAAATTTTTTAAAGAAAATGACAAGACACCATTTATCTTAGTGGCCTTTGGGATCATCTTATATTTGGTGTTAAGCAATTTACAGATTGTATTTGCGGGATTATCCTATGCAAGTTCTGTAGCATTTCCATTTATTTTAGGAAGCTGCCTTGCATTTATCATTAATGTTCCCATGCGCTTCTTTGAAACACATGTGTTTCAGAAAATAAAAAAAGGAAAACGTGGATTAAGCTTGATCGTAGCATTGTTATGTATCATTGGCGTGATCATACTGGTATCTGGACTGATCATTCCAGAACTGGTTGATACGATTTTTAAATTATCAAACAATATTCCGGGATATGTGAAAGAGATTCAGGAATTTTTGGAGCATTATTCTATTAATAAACCGATGGTACATAAATATGTAAACCAGCTTAGCTTTGACTGGGATAAAGTAAGCGGAGAATTGATAGCATTTTTGCAGGATAGTGCTACAAACATGCTCAATTCCACAGTGAGTGTAATTTCAAATGCAGTACAAGTTGTTGTAAGTTTTGTATTAGGATTTGTCTTTGCATTGAATGCTTTGTTGCAGAAAGAAAAATTATCTGTGCAGGTAAGAAAAGTGTTAGCAGCGTTTCTGCCAGAAAGAGTTGCAAAATATATCGTAAGAGTTGGAAGATTATCAAATAATGCATTTTCAAGTTTCCTTTCCGGGCAGTGCTTAGAAGCGGTGATTCTTGGAAGTCTGATCTTTGCATCTATGAAACTGCTGGGACTTCCATATGCTGTGTTGATTGCGGTATTTATTGCGGTGATGTCATTGATACCGATCATTGGTGGATTTATTGGATGCTGGGTTGGAGTGTTATTGATCTTGATGGTAGACTGGAAACAGGCAATCATATTTATTATCATGTTTGTCGTTGTACAACAGTTTGAAGGAAATGTGATCTACCCACATGTGGTAGGAAATTCTGTTGGACTGCCGGCAATATGGGTTCTTGTTGCAGTAACGATCGGTGGAAATATTGCAGGAATTCCTGGAATGTTATTTAGTATTCCGTTTTGTTCTGTATTGTATCAGTTGTTTTCAGAAGTTGTGAACAAGCAGATTAAGAAAAAGAACGTGGATATACCTTGATAAAACTGTACATAATATCTCTATAATAAAAATTATGGAGGTGTCATATGGATCGAGATCAGATTATCTGTCCGTGCCTTGATATCACAGCAGGACAGATTATGGATGCATACAAAGAAGGAGCCAAGACGGTTGAAGCAATCAAAGAAGTGACAGGAGCAGGAACTGTCTGTGGAGCTTGTCTGGATGAGATTGAAGAATTGATACAAAGTTTGTAAATTAAAAAAAGGAAAGCAATTCATGAAAATAGAACTGCTTTCCTTTTTTTGATGAAATTGATTTCGGATTTGAAATTAATTTTATAAAGGAGTTTCATCGTCGTCGATAGTAATAGTGCCATTGTCATCGGTATAATGTGGACCATCACCCTCACCGTTGCCAAAGATAGAAGAACCCTGATTATTGTCTCCATTATTATTGTTATCATTATTGTTATTGTTGCCGTTATTGTCATCGTTTCCATCATTTCCGTCATCAGAACCGCCTTCATCAGCCATCAGATGAATTGCAGACTCTGTATGAGAAAATGGAGCTTGTACAGAAATTATGTAACCACCAGCAATCATTGCACAAAAGGCAAGAAGAGAGTATTTTTTGAGCTTTTTAATCATATTATGTACCTCCTGAAATATAAAAATAAATTGTTATATTATATAAATATGCAAGGTAAAATGAAAATATGACTTTCTTGTAAAAAAAATAAAAGAACCTCTTCTCAGAGATTCTTTCTAAATGCCGATGGTGGGACTCGAACCCACACGTCCATAAGAACAACAGATTTTGAGTCTGTCTCGTCTGCCAGTTCCGACACATCGGCTGATTCAATTGTTCGACCTAAAATATATTATCATTTCTTAATTATAATGTCAATGATTTTTGCAAAAAATTATATGGATTGTATCTATCCCTGTGACAGCAAAAGTGCATTACCTACACCTGATAAGTTGTAACGAGCCGCAGGGATAGACATAATTGTTTTTTAGTCTAGTTTCAAAAATGCGAAAGGATCGGAAGGATCACTTTGTATAAAGTGTAACAACAGATAGTATGCCTTTACAGAAAGATTTTCTTCTCTTAAAATACGCTTTGCTTCATTTTTATCTACTAATTCAACGGATAAATCTTCATTTGGTTCTAAATGGTCAAGATTTGGCATTCCAGTAGAAATTCCATAAACTGTACAATTAGTTTCATCTGTCATTCCGGCAGAAGAAAAATGAGGACGGCTTAAGAAGTCATCGAATGTGGCAGGAGTGAAAGTAAGTCCTGTTTCTTCCATCATCTCACGGATTGCAGTTTCTTTCACAGATTCCCCCGGATCAATGAGACCTGCCGGTAGTTCATATGTATAATCGTTTAAAGGGTAACGGAACTGTTTCACCATGATGAGTTTATCAGCTTTTTCGCCAAACAGACTATAAATCACAACTCCGTCTGGAATGACTTTTTTTGTGGCAGCCATCATTGTTTCCTCATCTTTTCGGCTGGCAACATAGTATGGATGTGTGTCTCCGAATTTATTTTCAGCTTCTAATTCATAAAGATTTAGAAATTTTACATGCGTTAAAGGTGTAATCTTATTTATTTTACTCATGGGTTCTACCTCCTATATGTTTCCATTGTAAAACATCATGACAAGATTGACAATAGAGAGAAAAACAAGTATTATATACTAAAGCGATATGAAATAGGGAAATTATAGGAGGGTAAGTCGGATGAGAAGAAAAATCATGGTGGCTGGAATGAGTGTGATGATACTTATGGCAGCAGTTTCATTGTCTGGATGCGGGAAGTCAGCAAAAGAGACGAAAGAAGCGAAAACGACTACTGCACAGGAAAAGAAAACCACAACTGCACAGGAAAAGAAAAGCAAAAAAGAGAAGAAAATTGATATAAAAATACTTTCAAAATATGATGAGATCAAAGATCTTCTCGCAAAATATCCAAAAGACCTGACAGCCGAACAAGCAAAATATCAGGGAATGGTGACAATCGAACAAGAAGCCTTTGATAAGAAAAGCAAGAAGCTGTGGAATCAGTTTTTAAAGAGTAAGATCGAACGTAAGAAAAATTCTGCAATTATCATCTGCCAGTTTACCACAGAGGGAGATGCGATTCTTCAATATGTCTCCTATATCGATGGGAAGTTCTATTATGTAGAAGATTCTACAAGAGATACTTATAGCAGTGAAAAATACATACAATACAGCTATGGTTACCAACAGATTTATCGTCAGGATGGACACTATATCGTACTTCTGACAACAGATAACAAACTAACATTTGACGAGGCACAGGATGTTCGCAGCTTAAAGACAGCGGTACAGCTGCTGGATGTCAAAGAATAATTAAGAAAATGGAGTAGACAATTTATGAAAATTTCAACAAAGGGAAGATATGCAGTCCGTTTAATGTATGATCTTGCAATGCATCATACAGGTGACTGGATCGCATTAAAAGACATATCAAGAAGACAGGAGATATCCGTAAAATATTTAGAACAGATTGTAAGACAGTTAAGTATCAGAGGATACTTAAAGAGCCTTCGAGGGCCAAAGGGAGGATACCAGCTTTCAAGAGATCCAAAGGATTATACGATTTATGAGATCTTAAAGATAACGGAAGGAAGCTTACAGCCAGTAGCGTGTCTTGATGATGATGTAAATCAATGCGATCGTTACCATGAATGCCCAACGATTGAAATCTGGGAAGGATTAGGACAGGTAATTGAAGAATATCTAAGTGGAATTACACTGGAAGACATCGTAAATAAAGCAAGAATCAAAGGTGGAAATGACTATGTGATCTAAGGATCACATGGTCTTTTTCTTGTTTGCTGCGATAAAAATAAAATGATGCAGAGGTCATAAGTATTATACAGGATAAAATGATTGACAATATTTTAGAATCTGTTATACTAATAACATATTAAAAAGATAGGAAATATATGAAATAAAAATAGAAGGAGAAAAACAATGTCAAATATATATAAAAATGTCACAGAACTAATCGGAAGAACACCACTCGTAGAAATTGAAAATGTAGAGAAGAGATTTAAACTACAGGCAAGATTATTAGTAAAACTAGATGGCTACAATCCAGCAGGAAGTGCAAAAGACCGTATTGCATATCAGATGATCACAGATGCAGAAGAAGCAGGAAAATTAAAAGAAGGATCAGTGATCATTGAACCAACATCAGGAAACACAGGAATCGGTCTTGCAGCAATCGGAGCATCCAAAGGATACAGAGTCATCCTTACAATGCCAGAGACAATGAGTGTGGAACGAAGAAATCTGTTAAAAGCATATGGAGCAGAAATCGTTCTGACAGATGGTGCATTGGGAATGAAAGGAGCGATCGCTAAAGCAGAAGAACTGGCAGAAGAGATCGAGGACTCCTTCATCGCGGGACAGTTCATCAACCCATCCAACCCAAAAGTCCACCGCCTGACAACAGGACCAGAAATCTGGGAAGACACAGACGGAGATGTTGATATCTTCATCGCAGGAGTCGGAACAGGAGGAACGGTAACAGGAGTTGGAGAGTATTTAAAATCAAAGAAAGAAGACGTGCAGGTCATTGCAGTCGAACCAGCAACCTCCCCAATGCTCTCAAGAGGCCAGGCAGGACCACACAAGATTCAGGGAATCGGAGCCGGATTTGTACCAGAAGTATTAAACACAGACATTTATGATGAAATTATTCCTGTGGAAAATGAAGATGCTTTTGATTATGGAAAGGTGATCGCGGTTGAAGAAGGAATCTTAGTTGGAATTTCCTCTGGGGCAGCATTATATGCGGCAATTCAGGTGGCAAAACGTAAGGAAAATAAAGGGAAGACGATAGTGGCATTTCTTCCTGATAATGGGGATCGATATTTGTCAACACCACTGTTTTCGTAAATTGTAGTTTGTAAGGTAGTATTCTGTTGTATGAAATAGTAATAAGATAAG
>CAJMOO010000032.1 GCA_905215045.1 uncultured bacterium
AGAGCACTTGACTTTTAATCAAGTTGTCCGGGGTTCGAATCCCCGCACGCTCAGTAGAGAAGCATGATTTAAGGATTTACTTAGATTGTGCTTTTTTCTTTTTATATAAAGATATGAAGAGATTGGTTATAAAAAAACTGGCATCGAAATGAATGCCAGTTTTTGTGTTATTTTTTGATGTAAGGTGCGATTGCTGCTGTAATTTCGTCAAGTTCATCATTTCCGTGTACAGTCAATGTCAAAGGCTGTGTCAGATCAAGGCTGAAGATTCCCATGATAGATTTTGCATTGACGACATATCTTCCAGAGGACATATCGATCTCAGATGTAAAATGTGCGATCATGTTCGCAAAAGCATTCACTTCCGCGATGGAATCAAGTGAAATTGTAAAATTAGTTTCCACGTTGAAACCTCCTTATGGTTTTGATTTCTTTTATCCTACAATTTTTTGAAAGGAAAGTCAAATTCAATAGATTAGAGAAAAAAAGTATGGTAAAATAAAAGACAATGGAGGATATGAGATGACGGAAAAACAAAAAATGCTGATGGGAATCATATATAATGCGGAGGAAGCTTGTTTGATCGAAGAGCGCAATCGCGCAAAATCCCTGACAAAACAATATAATGAAAGCCGCCAGGAGGACAGAGACCATAGAAAATATCTAATGGGACAGATCTTCGGGAAATTAGGTCAGAATGTTCATTTAGAAGCACCATTTTATCTGGATTATGGATATCGAACAACGATCGGAGATGACTTTTTTTCGAATTTTAATCTGACAATTCTTGACGGAGGTGGTGTTGAGATTGGAGATCGTGTTTTCATAGGACCGAATGTTGGAATCTACACGGCCAATCATCCAACCGATGTCAGAAGGCGTGAGAAAGGTTATGAATGGGTACTTCCGGTAAAGATTGGGAATAAAGTCTGGATTGGAGGCGGAGTGACAATTCTTCCGGGCGTGACGATCGGAGATAATACAGTGATTGCAGCAGGAAGTGTCGTGACGAAAGATATTCCAGCCAATGTTGTAGCAGCAGGAAACCCTTGTAAAGTAATCAAAGAAGCAGAAGAAGGAGACAGATATGGGATTATTGACAAGAAAGACGGAGAGTAATCCATTGAGCAAGAATATTGATGAATTGTTAGATGGGATGCATCAGGAGAAAGAAGAAGCGAAAGAAGGAACCTATGAAGATTCTTTGAAGAAAATAGAAGAACGGATCAAAGAATTAGGAATTCTTGATAATGAAGATGATGAGTAGAGACAGGCACAGATATCGGGCATAGATATCTGTGCTTTTTCTTTTTGTTTGAAGATAAAAAAGTATTGTTAACCTTGATTGTTAACCAAAATGAAAATAATAGTTGACAATAGAAAGTTAACAATCTATAATAACAGACAGATTAGAAAAACAATAAAAACGAGGAGAATTTATTATGAAACAACAGACAATGAAAATTCAGGACCTGACATTGATCGCCTTGATGGCAGCTTTAACTTGCATTCTGGGGCCGATGTCAATCACACTGCCATTTACACCAGTGCCAATTTCATTTACCAATCTGGTAATTTATTTTTCAATTATGGTCATTGGAATGAAACGTGGAACGATCAGTTATCTTGTATACTTATTGATCGGAGCTGTAGGGCTTCCAGTGTTCTCTGGTTTTAGTGGAGGACTTGCCAAACTTGCAGGACCAACAGGAGGATATCTGGTTGGATTTATCTTTTTAGCACTGATCAGTGGATTTTTTGCAGAAAAATTTTCTGATAACGTTATAATGACAGCAATCGGTATGGTTCTTGGAACTGCAGTAACTTATGCGTTTGGAACAATCTGGCTTTGCGCACAGATGCATTTAACATTTGTCCAGGGATTATATGCAGGTGTCATTCCATATCTTCCAGGGGATGCAGCAAAGATCGTAGTTGCGATCATTGTAGGAAGTGCAGTAAAGAAAGCAGTTGTGAAAGCAAGGGTTTTACCAGAATAAGATACAGAAATAATTTGTATGAAAAACAAGAATTGGTTGACATTTTGTATGAAAAAGCATAAACTATTCGTAGTTAAATGCAATGAACAGAATTAGTACAGACGAATTGGAACTGTCAGAGAGAAGCTGTCACCGGCTGAAAGCAGCTTTTAGGGAAGATGTCTGGAATGCATCTGGGAGCAGACAAGATGAATCAAGTAGTTTTGTACGTCGCCGGCGTTAACGGATTTAAGTGAAAACATTCTGCCTAAGTGATATCATTCAGGGATATGATCAGAAGGACAGAAGTTTTTAAAAGAGTGGAACCGCGGATATACTTCGTCTCTTTGTTAGGAGACGGAGTTTTTTTGTTTTTGAAAGTTCAATAATAATTTGAAAGTTCAATAAAATAAAAAATCCCGTAAATTACATACTATATATTGGAGGTTTTAGAAGCTATGATGGGTTTTCGAGAATTTGCGAAAAGCCAATATGATACGATCAAACTAAGAGACCCTGCATTAAGGGAAGAAAAAGAAGTTTTTTTGTATCCTTATGTGAAGGCGTTGTATTGGCATCGAGTTGCACACGAATTATATAAGAAGGGAGAGTTTTATAAAGCCAGAAAGATCTCACAGAAATGGGCGAGAAAGACTGGAATTGAGATTCACCCGGGTGCACAGATCGGAGAAGGATTCTTTATTGACCACGGGCATGGAGTGGTTATTGGAGAGACAACGATCATTGGAAATAATGTAACATTATATCAGGGGGTTACACTAGGCGGAACCGGAAATGAGACTGGAAAGCGTCATCCAACGATCGAAGATAACGTTATGATCAGTTCAGGGGCAAAAGTTTTGGGTTCTATTACCATTGGAAAGAACTCAAAGATCGGTGCAGGAAGCGTTGTTGTATCTGATGTACCGCCAAACTCAACAGTTGTCGGAGTTCCAGGAAAGGTAGTTAAACAGGATGGAGAGAGAGTAAACCGCATTCAGAGTCTGGTACTTGACCAGATCGACCTTCCAAACCCTGTTGATATGGATATCGAGAAACTTGCAAGAGAAAATGCTGAATTACGACAGGCATTAGAGACATTTATTATACATTATCAAAATTCAGAGGCGCTTAGAAAGGAAAAAGAGAAAAAATGAAAATTTACAATACACTGACAAGACAGAAAGAAGAATTTGTGCCAGTACATCCAGGAAAAGTTGGAATGTATGTATGTGGACCAACAGTTTACAATTATATTCATATTGGAAATGCAAGACCAATGATCATTTTTGATACAGTCCGCCGCTATTTTGAATATAAAGGATATGAAGTAAACTACGTTTCAAACTTTACAGATGTCGATGATAAGATCATCAAGAAGGCAAATGAAGAAGGTGTGACAGCGACAGAGATTGCAGAAAGATATATCAAAGAATGCAAGCAGGATATGGAAGCTTTGAATATCAAACCTGCAACACATCAGCCAAGAGCAACAGAAGAAATCGGTGGTATGATCAAGATGATACAGACACTGATCGAAAAAGGGCATGCTTATGAAGTTGATGGAACTGTTTACTTTAAGACAAGATCCTTTAAAGATTATGGAAAACTTTCCAAGAAAAATATCGATGATCTGGAAGCAGGACATCGTGAGATCAAGGTAACAGGAGAAGAAGGAAAGAAAGATCCGCTTGATTTCGTATTATGGAAACCAAAGAAAGAAGGAGAGATCGCATGGGATTCTCCATGGGGAGAAGGAAGACCAGGATGGCATATCGAGTGTTCTGAGATGTCCAAAAAATACATCGGAGATACGATCGATATCCATGCAGGTGGAGAAGACTTAATCTTCCCTCATCATGAAAATGAGATCGCACAGAGTGAAGCATGCAACGAAGAGAAGTTTGCAAATTACTGGCTGCATAATGGATTTTTAAATATTAATAATAAGAAGATGTCCAAATCTGCAGGAAACTTCTTTACAGTTCGTGAGATCGGAGAAAAATACCCATTACAGGTAATCCGCTTCTTCATGTTAAGTGCACATTACAGAACACCATTAAATTTCAGTGATACATTAGTAGAAAGTGCCAAGACAGGATTAGACCGTATTTTAACAGCGATCGATCTGTGCAGAGAGATGGCAGCGAAAGAAGAAACAGGAACTCTTAGCGATGCAGAAAAGGAACATTTTGCAAATGTAGAAGCACTTGTAAAGAAATTTGAAGATGCGATGGAAGATGACTTTAACACAGCAGATGCGGTTTCCGCTATTTTTGAGATCGTTCGTGAGTCAAATTCAACAGTCAAAGATTTCAGCGCAGACTATGCAAAGAAAGTCTTAAAAGTCTTAGAAGATCTTTGCGGAGTTCTTGGAATTGAGACAACAAAAGAAGAAGAGATCTTAGACGAAGAAATCGAAAAACTGATCGAAGAACGTCAGGCAGCAAGAAAGAACAAAGATTTTGCAAGAGCAGATGAGATCAGAGATCAGTTATTAGAACAGGGTATCGTATTAAAAGATACAAGAGAAGGTGTAAAATGGAGCAGAGCTTAATTAACAAGATCAAAGAAGGATTGTCACTCGATGGGTTAGATCCCAAAAGTTACTCTCCATTATCCCTTGCCTACATCGGAGATGCAATCTATGAGATTGTGATCCGTACGATCGTTATGTCTGCTGGGAATATGAGCGTGAATAAATATCACAAAAAATCAAGCAGCATGGTAAAAGCTTCTGCACAAAAGGAAGTATTCGAAAAGATTGAACCATTTTTGACAGAAGAAGAGATGGCAGTTTACAAACGTGGAAGAAATTCCAAATCAGGATCTGTTGCAAAGAATGCATCTATGATGGATTATAGAAAGGCAACAGGGGTGGAAGCATTGATGGGCTATTTATATCTGTCAGGAGATATGGACCGTATCATCGAACTGATCGGGATCGGTTTTGATTTAAATAAGAAAGAAGAAACAGGAGAAGAACATGAATCATAAAGAAGATCTGATCGCAGGCCGCAACGCCGTGATCGAGGCTTTGAGAGCAAAGAAACCAATCGATAAGATTTTTGTACTGGATGGATGTCAGGATGGACCAATCCGTACGATCGTAAGAGAAGCAAAGAAAACAGACGCGATTCTTAAATTTGTAGACAAAGAGCGTCTAAACCAGTTGACAAATGAGCATCATCAGGGTGTTGTAGCAATTGTAGCAGCATATGAATATGGAACAATAGATGACCTATTTAAGAGAGCAGAAGAAAAGGGAGAAGATCCTTTCTTTATCTTACTTGATGGAATTGAAGATCCACATAATCTTGGTGCGATTATTCGTACAGCAAATCTTGCAGGAGCGCACGGAGTGATCATTCCAAAACATCGTGCTGTTGGAATCACACCAACTGTAGCAAAGACGTCAGCAGGAGCGATCAATTATACTCCGGTAGTGAAAGTTACAAATATTGGAAAAACAATGGATGAGTTAAAAGAACGCGGTATGTGGTTTGCATGTGCAGATATGGATGGAGAAGTGATCTATCGACAGAATCTGACAGGATCCATCGGTCTTGTGATTGGAAACGAAGGAAGCGGTGTTAGTCGACTTGTAAAAGAAAAATGTGACTTTATTTCATCAATTCCGATGAAAGGAGATATTGATTCTCTGAATGCATCAGTAGCAGCCGGAGTTCTGGCATTTGAAGTTGTAAGACAACGACTGGGAAAATAATAATGAATGAATTAAGAACAATTTCCGATGAGGAATTGCTAAGACAGATCCATGGCGGCAGTGATGACGCCATGGAATGTCTGTTGGAAAGATATCGGGATATGGTAAGAAAAGAGGCAAGAAAATTTTTCCTTGCAGGCGGTGACGAAGAAGATCTGATTCAAGAAGGCATGATCGGGCTTTTTAAGGCGATAACATCTTATCAGGAAGGGAAAAGTACTTCATTTTCGACATTTGCATATTTGTGTGTGCATAGACAGATCTATACAACGATCACAGCATTTAATAGAAAAAAACATATTCCATTAAATACGTCAATTTCTTTGTTTGAATATAAAGATCAGGGGGACGAATTTGCACTTGATGAGATCTTGGAGAATCCTGATGAGACACCAGAGGAAAGACTGCTTCGAAAAGAAGAAATTAAAGATTATTATCAAAAGATCAATCAGAAATTAAGTGAATTTGAAAAACAGGTTATGTATTATTATCTGAATGGGGATAATTATACGGTGATCGCAAAGAAGCTTGGGAGAACTGATAAATCAATTGATAATGCGATTCAAAGAATTCGCAAAAAGATTAAAAGTGATGAAAGAAAATAGTTAATACAATGAAAAAATGGCTTAAAACATAAGTTTTAAGCCATTCTTGTATAAGCTGCTGACGGGAGTTGAACCCGTGACCTCCTCACTACCAATGAGGTGCGCTACCTCCTGTGCCACAGCAGCAGAACTGATTAATAATTTATCATGAAAATGAAACACTGTCAATAGAATTCACAAAATAAAGGGAAAATCAGATGATAAAGAGATATAAGGGAAAAAAGAGATGGATCAGCATGATCCTGTGTCTTATCCTGTGTATGCAGATGACGATAAAGATACAGGCGGCTGAGCCGGGGTATTTTGATAATCCACAGAAGGTTTATGACGAATTTAAAGGGAAGATTGCAGATACGTCGTACAAGAAGCAATATGCATTTTTGAAAAATAAAATGAATGTGTATGAGAATTCTTCAGGTTCTAAAAAAATTGCATCTGCACCGAAATATTCAGGGATTATTGTTGTAAGCAAAGCATCCGGATATTTACAGGTTATTTATGAGAAAAAGAAAGGATATGGCATCGGATGGATTGAAAAAAGTAAGTATCATAAAGAAGCGATTGCTTACAATGGAAGCGAAAAACAATTGATTGGAAATGGAAAGTATTGGGTACAGAATAAAAAAACAAAAGAAGGTATAGACATAACAATTACATTTTCAGGAAACCAGCAGTATAAATTCCAGACAGAAGATAAATATTTGAAATCTCAGGATACGAACTGGGAACTGGTAAGAGAATATGATCATTTATATATAAAAAATGTGAAAGAAGATAAATATCTTTCCATAGATCAGGATGGAAACCTTGTGTTAGTGAAACATGGAGATATAAAAAATAACTTCCAAAAAACAGATAAAGAGGCGGGAAATGAGACAATGCAGTGGCAGTTTATTCGCCTTCAGAATAAAAATGTGACACCATATAGAAACTTTATGCAGTTTGATCCGGCATGGGCAAGAAAAGATTATGGAAATGTTTCAGACTACAGCGGGAAAATGGCGGCAGCAGGATGTGGAGTTGTAGCGATTACCAATGCAGTTTATGCATTAAATGGACAGTTTGTAGATCCTATGCTCTTTGCAGATTTTGCAGTAAAAAAACATTACAGGATCATAGGTTCAGGAACACAGGATGGGGTCTTTAAAGGAGCAGCCAAAGAATTTGGAGAGGCCTATGGATTTTCTTATGTAAAAACAAGTTACAGTCTCTCTGAAGTCAGAGACTATCTGCAGAAAGGATATGTTGCGATTTCACATGTACCAGGTCATTATGTGACGATCGCAGATTTTAATCCGAAAACGAAAAAATATCTGGTGCTAGATTCACATCCGATTAAAAGCAGACCGACAAGTTCTTTTGGAAACTGGTTTAAAAGAGAAAGAGTCCAAAGAGGGGGACTTACTTCTTCAGCGTACTATATTTATGGGACAAGAGTGAAAACACAAGAGTTTAACACAGTGAAAACAATACAATTTCAAAAAGATATGTTTCAATTGATGATGTTGGTTCAATAAAATTATAAAATGAAAAAAATAGGATTCTGTAGATGCAGGATTCTATTTTTTTCATGTATTTATTTAAAGCAAAGTATTGACATTAAAAGTTGGTAGTACCATAATATTGTATACATAAGAGAAGACTTAATATGAAAAACTGGAGGATTGTATGAAATTTCTTAGACAATTTATGATTATTTTACTCCTCTCATTTCTGGGAGAAGTGCTTAAGATGTTCATACCACTGCCAATACCGGCAAGCGTGTATGGACTGGTGTTAATGCTTGCATGCTTAATGACTGGTGTGTTAAAGACAAGCCAGGTCAAAGATGCAGCTTTTTTTCTGATTGAGATCATGCCGGTTATGTTTATTCCGGCAGCAGCTGGGCTGATTGATTCGTGGGGTGTATTAAGACCACTGATCGTACCGATCATGATCATTACCGTTGCGATCACCGTATTTGTTATGGTGGTTACGGGAAGAGTTGCACAAATGATAGCACAGAAGAGAGGAATTAAAAATGAATGAGTTATTCAGACAATCATTGTTTGCGGGAGCAGCGATCAGCTTGATCGCATATGAAATAGGATTATTTTTAAAGAAAAAACTTGGGTGGCCGGTCTTAAATCCGTTATTAGTGTCAATTATTCTTGTCATTATAGCATTAAAAGGACTTGGAATCAGCTATGAAGTATATAATGCGAGTGCAAAATACATATCTTATCTGCTGACACCAGCAACCGTATGCCTTGCAGTGCCACTGTATGAACAGCTGGAATTATTAAAGAAGAATATGGTAGCTGTAGTGTGCGGAATTTTATCTGGAACATTGGCAAGTCTGTGTGGAATTTTTGCACTTTGTACTTTGTTTGGATTCAATCACCAGCAGTATGTAACGATGCTTCCAAAATCAATCACAACAGCGATTGGAATTGGAATATCAGAAGAATTAGGCGGAATTGTGACAATTACGGTAGCAGTGATCATCATCACAGGAATTCTTGGAAATGTGATCGCAGATACTGTATTCCACATCTTTAAGATCAAAAATCCATTAGCAAAAGGACTGGCGCTTGGAACTGCTTCTCATGCGATTGGAACAGCAAGAGCAATCGAAATGGGACCTGTAGAGGGGGCAATGAGCAGTCTGGCAGTTGCGGTTGCAGGACTTTTAACTGTTGTATTTGTATCAGGATTTGCTCAGCTTATTTAAAGAGGAGGAAGAAATCATGGCAGATGAAAAGATGATCATTACGATCGGAAGAGAACATGGAACGATGGGAGAGAAGGTTGCAGATAAACTCAGAAAGCAGTTTGATCTGCCTCTTTATGACAAAGCTCATCTTCTAAGGGCTGTAGAAGGCACAAATGATTATGATGAATTAAATGCATTTTTTAATGACAGGAAAGTAAACAGTTTGCTGTATGCAATTGCAATGAGTGAAAATGTAAGATCAAATGATGTACCATTTGGCATTATAAAAAAAGTTGTAGGAGATACTGGCGGGATCGTGATGGACAGCTGTGGAAATTATTTATTCAGAAATCGTCCAAATACAATCAGAATTTTTCTGCATGCGGATAAAAAGATTCGAGTGAATAATCTGATGACACATCTTGGGATAACAAAAGAACGGGCAGAAGAAGAGATTGAAAATGAAGATTCCAAGCGATATGAATTTCATAAATATTACACAGATGAAATCTGGGGAGCATCTAAAGGATATGAGTTATGTCTTGATGAAGGAGTCCTTGGAATTGATGGATGCGTAGAGATGATTTTGGATTATTTAAAAATACGAAAATTAATTTAAAAAAAGTATTGACATTATGAAAATAATCCGTATAATAAATAGAGGTGGTTGCGACAGACCACCTCGAATATATCTGGCTCCATGGTCAAGCGGTTAAGACGCGACCCTCTCAAGGTCGAATCACGAGTTCGATTCTCGTTGGAGTCATAAGCTACAAACCACGCATTTATGCGGTTTGTAGCTTTTTTGTTTTTTAGAAGAAAAAGGTGCTAAACAAAATTACTAAACAAAAAATCCCCCTGGCATATAAAATGCCAAAGAGGATTCAAACAAATGTCAAAGTGCTAATAAAAGCACAAAAATATTATAACATACAAAAAATAAAAGGCAATGATAAATTACTTGACAAAAAAATATCAATATGATAATCTACCAACAGAGTGAATCTGAACAATCGGGTCCACGAAGGGGCACACCACCTCGGGTGTGAAGCTTCTTCGTGGACCCTTTTTTTATGCCTTTGAAATAACCAAAGGATACAGGAAAAGGAGGAAGCAGATGCGTTTAAATGGAGAGATGAAAGCATTAAAAGAACCAGTTGCACTATCGGATTTCTTAACACAGGAAGGATTCTTAGACAAGAGAATCGCTGTGGAAAGAAATGGAGAGATCGTTCCAAAGGGGGAATATGCAAATGTGATCTTAAGCGACAGCGACACATTAGAAGTTGTGGCGTTTGTTGGAGGCGGATGATATTTCGTAATTAAGAAACTGTAAATGATAAATAAGATATACATATATAAAGGAGAACAACATGAAACAGGACAAGTTAATCATCGGTGGACATGAATTTGACTCAAGATTTATCTTAGGATCAGGAAAATATTCCTTAGATCTGATCAACGCAGCAGTGCAGAATGCAGGAGCACAGATCATCACATTAGCACTTCGAAGAACAAACACAAACGACACAGCCAATATCCTTGACTATATTCCAGAAGGTGTCACACTTCTCCCAAATACATCTGGAGCAAGAAATGCAGAAGAAGCCGTTCGTATCGCAAGACTTGCAAGAGAAGTTGGATGTGGAGATTTTATTAAGATTGAAGTCATTCATGATTCTAAATATCTGCTTCCAGATAACTATGAAACGATCAAGGCAACAGAAATCCTTGCAAAAGAAGGATTCGTCGTTATGCCATATATGTATCCAGACTTAAATGCTGCCAGAGACCTTGCAAATGCAGGGGCAGCAGCAATTATGCCATTAGGATCACCAATCGGATCAAACAAAGGAATCTGTACGAAAGACTTTATCCAGATTTTAATCGATGAAATTGACTTGCCAATTATTGTAGATGCAGGAATCGGAAAACCATCACAGGCATGTGAAGCCATGGAAATGGGGGCAGATGCGGTTATGGCAAATACAGCAATTGCAACAGCAGGAGATATTCCAGCTATGGCAGAAGCATTTAAGAAAGCAATTGAAGCAGGAAGAAGTGCTTACCTTGCAGGACTTGGAAGAGTCATTGAAAAAGGTTCCAGCGCATCATCACCATTAACAGGATTTCTGGAGGACTAATCATGAGTGTAAGAATTGACGAGAATACAGATCATATGAAATATACCGATGACATGGAAGCAATTGATTCAGATATCATGGATCGTGTCATCGCAGAGATGAACAGTTACGATGCAGACATTTATACAGCGAAAGATGTCAAAGAAGCATTGGCAGCCGAAACTTGTTCTGTTGACAATTTCAAAGCATTACTGTCACCGGCAGCACTGCCATTTTTGGAAGAGATCGCACAGAAAGCGCAGAAAGAGACAAGAAAACATTTTGGAAATTCTGTAGCAATCTTTACTCCATTATATATTGCAAACTACTGTGAAAACTATTGTGTTTATTGTGGATTTAATTGCCATAATAAGATCAAACGTGCACAGCTTAATTACGAAGAGATTGAGCAGGAAATGCAGGCAATCGCAGAGACAGGATTAGAAGAAGTATTGATCTTAACAGGGGAAAGTCCTAACAAATCCAGTGTAGAATATATTGGAGAAGCATGTAAGATCGCAAAAAAATATTTTAAACTGATCGGTCTGGAAGTATATCCAATGGATTCCAAAGACTATGCATATCTGCATGAATGCGGCGCAGATTTTGTTACAGTCTTCCAGGAGACATATAATTCAGACAAATATAAGACATTGCATCTGGGTGGAAGAAAGAGAATCTTCCCATATCGTGTCAATGCACAGGAACGTGCGATCATGGGTGGAATGAGAGGAGTTGGATTTGCAGCTCTCTTAGGACTTGATGATTTTAGAAAAGATGCACTGGCAACAGGAATGCATGCATACCTTCTACAGAAGAAATATCCACATGCAGAGATCGCATTTTCATGTCCAAGATTACGTCCGATCATCAATAACGATAAGATCAACCCAAAAGATGTTCACGAACCACAGCTTCTACAGATCATTTGTGCATATCGTATCTTTATGCCATTTGCAAGTATCACGATCTCAACGCGTGAATGTGAAAGGTTCCGTGACAATATCATCCAGATCGCAGCGACAAAGATTTCAGCAGGAGTGAATGTAGGAATCGGAGGACACAGCCAGGAAGAAGAAAAAGGTGATGAGCAGTTCGAGATCAGTGATGGAAGAAGTGTTGACGAGATTTATCATATGATCGAGGACAAAGGTATGCAGCCAGTCATGACAGATTATATTTACGTGTAAGTCAGATTATATTCATGTGCAAGAAAATACAAAGTATATAGGATACAAAATCCCGGATCAAAACATAAGATCCGGGATTTTTTTGTCCTTAAAAAAGGGAAACAAGCAAAAAGGAAGGAAAATCAAGAAATTTGAAGAAATACACTAAGTGTATAAAAAAAGAAAATGAAACATTTTATATGAATATAGTGTATAAAGTTGATATAAAAATAGCAATAGTGTATAATTTTAGTTAGAAAAACAGGAAAAATATAGATACACTTCGGTAAAAATGTCTAATAGTGTATAAAAAATAAGCATTTTGCAGATTTGTTTTTTATCTGGCAAAAGTGTACATTATGAGCACAGGAACCGAAGACGTAGGTTAGGAGTTATGATGAAACTTAAGAAAGAAAAGGTTTTAGAGTTCATAAAAGAATATTCATCAGATTTTACTCATGATGAATTTCCAAAAATTACGACAAGGTTTCTATCAGAAAAACTGAAGATGCAGAGAACAAACTTGAGCAGTATTTTAAATCAGCTGGTAAATGAGGGAAAGCTTGTAAAGTATAACGGGCGTCCGGTACTTTATCAATTAGCAGATGAAAATGTTTCTGGCAATGGAGATGTGTTTGAACAATTGGTCGGATATGATACTTCATTAAAAGAAGCAATTGCATCAGCAAAAGCAGCGGTTCTTTATCCGGAAGGGAATCCAACGATCCTTATCTCAGCAGCTCATGGAAGCGGTGTTTCTCATTTTGCAAAAACAGTTTTTCGATTTGCACAAGCGTCAGGAAAGTTAAAAACAAGAGCACCATGGATCTTATGGGATTGTAAAACAATTCTTAACGAGCAGGAGAAATTTCAGGAAATTTTTCTGGGAGATCATGAAAACGAAGGAATCCTAAAAAAAGCATGTGGTGGAATGCTGATCTTAGAAAATATCGATGCGGTGTCAGAGAGAAATTTAGATTGGTTACTCGAGTTTTTAAGAGGAGAAAAAATACAAGGTCAGGATGAATGGCCATGGCAGAAAGATTATCATTGTATTACAATCTTTAGTGTTTTAAAAGATACAAATGAAATGATGTTAAATCTTCTACGAGGACGAATGGATTTTAGAATTTCATTGCCATCGTTAGAAGAACGTTCTATACAAGAACGATTCTTGCTTTTACAGAAGTTTTTCAAAGAAGAAGCAAAAGCCATGGACCGGATGATCGAGGTGGACACAAGTATTTTGCACGCTTTGCTGCTGTATGAGATAACGGATGATATTAAAGGACTGAAAAATGATATTCATACAGGTTGTGCAAACAGTTATGTGCGTTCTTATAATACTGGGAACAAAACGATCGCATTGCTGATGTCTGATTTTCCGAATTATGTAAGAAAAGGGATCATGTATTACAGGTCTTATAAAAATGAGATTGATGTGATGATCAAAAATGGATGTAAGTATACATTTTACAAAAATCAGATGCTTAGGGATAACAAAACAGCAAAGAAAGATATTTATCAATCGATCGATGCTAGAAAAAGAGATCTTGAGAGGCATGCACTGACTGAAGAAGAGATTAATATGGCAGTGTCAAATCAGCTGGAATTTGAATTTAAAGAGTATTTTAAACAATTATGCGAAAGAGCTGGCAGCATTGATACTTTGAAAAAAATGGTGTCAGAGAAATTGATCAGTTTAACGAGAGAATTTTTGTTGAAAGCGGCAGAACAATTATCTTGTGAATTTTCAAAAGAAATTTTTTGTGGAATTTGCCTTCATGTAAATAGCTGTCTTGTAAAGGTTTCCAAGAAGCAGAGAATTTCAAATGAAGAGATTACAAGGCTGTTGTCAAAATATCCAACACATTATGAGTTGGTAAAACAGTTTCAAACAGAAATTGAAAAGGAATTTAATATTAAATTTAATGTGGATGATCTGATCTTTTTGATGATGTTTTTGTTAGAAGCAAAGAAAGATGTAGATGAAAGTAAAGTAGTTACTTTGATCGCTATGCATGGAAGTCATGCAGCAAGCTCGATCGCAGCAGTTGTCAATGCATTATCGGATGATTCCAAGGTACAGGCGTTTGATATGGACTTGGATAAGAACGTACGGACTGTTTATGAAGAGTTAAAAGAAAAAATTATAGAGATCGATCAGGGAAAAGGAATTTTATTGATCTATGACATGGGTTCACTTCATACGATGGCAGAATCTATTGCACAGGAAACAAAAATAGCGATCCGATGCGTAGAAGTACCGATTACTTTGGTGGGAATTGCAGGAAGCAGTAAAGCGGCTGAAATGAAATCACTTGATGAGGTTGCGGATTATCTGCAGGATAATTTCAGTGGATTGCAGTATTTTAGGGCAAAACCTGCACCGGAGATCATGCCGGAGATCATGCCGGAGATAAAATCTGAAACAGAAGAAAATGACGAAGAGATTACAGAACAGACGATCGATGAATCCAGTCAGGAGGAAGGTATCAATGAAGTGTTTGAATATCTCGGAGACCAGTTCCCTCAATTTGACATTGATCTTATGAGAAAATATCTGCTTGTGATCATCGGACAGATTGAGCATGAGATGAATCTTGTGTTAGATGAAGATAAGAAGATTGGACTGATCGTACATATTGTATGTCTGATCGATAAACTACAGCAACAACATACCCCATCCGTAAACTTTATGGCATACAGCGTGCTAGGGGACTTCGGGGATGGAAGATATGGCGGATTGTTTGAGAAAATGAAAACATTCTTAAAGCCGCTTGAGGAAACTTTTGATGTAATGATCCAGGATAATGAGATTGCAACGATCATTTCCATTATCCGTAAATGATAGAAAGGGAAAAGAAAATGACAAAAGAAGAAACAACAATGACAGGATTTGAAATCGTATCTTATTCAGGAGATGCACGTTCTAAATTATTAACAGCACTTGCAAAAGCAAAAGAAAAGAAATTTGATGAATGTGATCAGCTGATCGAAGCAGCAGCAGAATGCTTAAAAGAAGCACATGATTCACAGATGGATGTTATGCAGGCAGAAGCAACAGGGGATGATGTGGAACTTGGATTTATCATGGTTCATGCGCAGGATCATCTGATGACAACATTATTATTAAAAGATATTATCGGAACACTGATCGACGTATATCGTGCGTAAACAATAGGGGGAGTCGTTTATGAAAAAACTAATCAAAGCAATTGAAAAGATGAAACCGTTTTTTGATGCGGTTGCAAGAAATGTTTATTTAAAATCAATCAAAGATGGATTTATTTCCTGTATGCCGATCGTCATTTTCTCAAGTATTTTCTTACTTGTTGCCTATGTACCAAATATTTTTGGATTCCATTGGTCAGCAAATATTGAAGCAATCCTTATGAAACCATATAACTATTCCATGGGAATCCTTGCAGTTGCAGTATCCGCAACAACAGCCAAGCATTTTACGGATAGTTTGAATCGAAATATGCCAGAAAACAACCAGATCAACAGTTTGTCAACCATGGTCTGCTCTATCATTTGTTTCTTAATGCTCAGTGCTGACTCCATTAAAGATGGATTCGCAAATGGTTATATGGGATCTAAAGGATTATTAACAGCATTCTTAACAGCATTTGTTGTTGGTGGAATTTATCGTTTCTGTATCTCAAGAGACATTACGATCAAAATGCCAGAACAGGTACCACCAAACCTTTCCCAGACATTTAAAGATATCATTCCATTTGGACTTGCGATCATCGTCATCTGGGTATTTGATTTATTATTTAGAACTTATGTAGGTATTAACTTTGCAGAAGGTGTGATCACATTCTTCCAGCCAATCTTCCAGGCGGCAGATGGATATATCGGACTTGCGATCATTTACGGAGCAATGTCATTATTCTGGTTCGTCGGAGTACATGGACCATCCATCGTAGAACCAGCAATTTCTGCAGCATTAGTATTAAACTTAACAACAAACTTAGAAGCTTATCAGGCAGGACATCATGCAACAAAGATCTTAACATTAGGAGCACAGCATTTTGCAGTTACATTTGGTGGAACAGGAGCAACACTTGTTATTACATTAATGTTTGCATTCCTTGCAAAATCAAAAGAATTACGTGCTGTTGGACGAGCAAGTAGTATCCCAGTATTATTTAACGTCAATGAACCATTCTTATTTGGAGCACCAATTGTATTAAACCCAGTATTCTTTGTGCCATTTATCTTTGCACCAATCGCAAATATCTGGTTATTAAAGATCTTCGTTGATTACCTTGGAATGGATGGATTTATCTATGACCTTCCATGGACAACACCAGGACCAATTGGAGTTTTATTAGGACTTGGATTGCGAGCACTTCCAGTACTTTATCTGGTAGCGATCATTGTAGCGGACTTTGTTATTTATTATCCATTCTTTAAAGTATATGATAATGAAAAACTTCAGGAAGAAGCCGAAAATCACTTAAATGATGTTGAAAAAGAAGAAGAAGAGATCGAAGTTGATGGAAATGTCTTAAAATCAAAGAGAATCCTTGTACTTTGCGCAGGTGGAGGAACAAGCGGACTTCTTGCAAATGCACTGGATAAAGCAGCGAAAGAGAAAAATATCCCGTTGATCACAGCCGCAGGATCTTATGGAGCACATATGGATATCATGAAAGATTACGATCTTGTCATCTTAGCTCCACAGGTAGCATCTTACTATGAAGACCTTAAGAAAGATACCGATCGTCTTGGAATCAAGAGTGTGGCATGTGAAGGAAAACAGTACATTAGTCTGACTAGAAATCCAGAAGAAGCATTAAAATTCGTATTTGGAATCATGGAGGAAAAATAAAAATGAAATTTAAAGATGATTTTATTTTTGGAGGAGCAACTGCAGCATATCAGTGTGAAGGAAGTATTGCAGATTACGGAAAAGGAAAGAATGAATGGGACGTATTCTTAGAAGAAAAAGGAAGATTTAAAGCAGACCCAGCCAGTGATTTTTATCATCAGTATCCAGTTGATCTAAAACTTTGTCATGACTTCGGAGTCAATGGAATCCGTATTTCTATCGCATGGACAAGGATCTTCCCAGACGGAACAGGACAGATCAATAAAGAAGGTGTAGAATTTTACCATAAATTATTTAAAAAATGCCATGAAGAAGGTGTGGAGCCATTTGTAACACTGCATCATTTTGATTCTCCAGCCGGCTTATATGCCGATGGAGACTTCATGAATCCAAAAACGATTGAAGCATTTGTAGAATATGCAAAATTCTGTTTTGAAGAATACAAGGATGATGTCACATACTGGTTTACATTCAATGAGATCTGGGCAGTTGCAACGAATACCTATATTGAAGGAACCTTCCCAAATGGTGTACAATATGATATGGCAAGTGCGATCCAGTTAATGCATAACATGATGGTAGCCCATGCGAAAGCTGTTATTGCATACAAAGAGGCAGGGTATGAAGGAAAGATCGGTATCGTGCATTCTTTAGAAAGCAAATATCCTTATGATGAAGCAAAAGAAGAAGACATTAAGGCTGCGAAAAATGAAGATGTATTAAATAACCAGTTCTTATTAGATGCAACATTTCTTGGAGAATACAGGGATGAGACGATGGAGATCATCAATCATCTGGTGGAATTAAACAACGGAAGTTTCCATGCAAGTGAAGAGGATATGGAAGTTCTTAAAAAAGCTGCATCATACAATGATTATCTTGGAATTAACTACTACCAGAGTCGTTTCATCAGACATTATGATGGAGAAAATGATATTTTCCATAATGGAACTGGAGAGAAAGGTACTTCAAGATTCTGCTTAAAAGGTGTCGGGGAACGTATGGATAAAGAAGGAATTCCAAAGACAGACTGGGATTGGCTGATCTATCCAGAAGGACTTTATGATATGATCATGAGAATTAAGAAAGATTATCCAAACTATAAAGCAATCTATATTACAGAAAATGGAATGGGATATAAAGATGATTTTGTAGATGGAGAAATCGATGATTCACCAAGAATTGACTATATCAAAAAACATTTAGAGTGGATCTTACGTGCAATCTCATGTGGAGCAAATGTAGAAGGATATTTTGTATGGTCACTGATGGATATGTTCTCATGGACGAATGGATATAACAAACGATATGGGTTATTCTATGTAGATTATGAGACACAGAAACGCTATCCAAAGAAATCTGCATACTGGTATCATGAAGTCAGCAAGACAAAAGAATTGTAAAAATATGATGGAGGAATAACAAATGGAATATCAGGGAATCATTTTTGATTTCAACGGAACATTATTTTTTGATAATGACAAACATGTGAAAGCATGGAACGAGATTTCTAAGATCTTACGTGGAAAAGAAATCACATTAGAAGAACTTCACACGAAATTAAACGGAACACCAAATATACAGAATATTTTATATTTTACTGATGGAAAGGCGACAAAAGAAGAACAGGAAAAATATTCTCAAAAAAAGGAAGAATATTATCGTCAGTTTTGTAAAGAAGATACGAAAAGTTTCCATCTGGTCGATGGTGTGTGCGAATTCTTTGATTATTTAAAAGAAAAAGGTATTCCATTTACGATCGCGAGTGCCTCTATCAAAGAAAATATCGATTTTTTTATCGAATCTTTTGGATTAGATCGCTGGATCAAACCAGAAGATATCATCTATGATGATGGAACTTATGAAAATAAGATCGCTATGTTTCATAAGGCAGCCGATGTGATCGGTGTTGATATGAAAGATATCAGGATTTATGAAGATTCTAATTCAGGAATCAGAAATGCATATGATGCAGGATGTAAACAGATCGTTGTGATCTGTGATAAAGAAAAGGAAGAAGAATATATGGCTCGTCCAGGGGTGATAGAGACAATGCAGGATTTTTCTTTCGCAAAAGAATTGTAATACAAATTTAAAATTGATTTTAGGGAGTTTCATAGACGAAACTCCCTTTTTGTGATAAGATAAATTGAATATACCTTAACTAGTATGGCAAGGGAAGGTATAATCTTTTGAAATACAAGAATAAAGATATAAAAGGAGAGTTCGATGATCAATCAGTTAGTAAACAATATTAAGAAATTAGATGCCCCTATTGTTGTTGGATTAGATCCAATGCTTGATTATGTACCAGAATATATCAAGAAAGCAGCATTTGCTGAGTATGGAGAGACTTTAGAAGGAGCGGCAGAAGCAATCTGGCAGTATAACAAAGGAATCATTGACGCTACATATGATCTGATTCCAGCAGTGAAACCACAGATCGCTATGTATGAACAGTTTGGAGTACCGGGACTTGTTGCATTTAATAAGACATGTGAATATGCAAAGAGCAAAGGTCTTGTGATCATCGGAGATATCAAACGTGGAGATATTGGATCAACATCCAAAGCATATGCGGTTGGACATGTAGGAAAGGTTGCAGTTGGAAGCAAGACATACAGCGGATTCTGTGAAGATTTTGTAACAGTCAATCCATATCTTGGAAGTGATGGAATCCGTCCATTTATGGAAGTATGCAAGGAAGAGAAGAAAGGAATGTTTATCTTAGTTAAGACATCCAACCCATCCAGTGGAGAATTCCAGGATCAGGAGATCAATGGAAAACCATTGTATGAGATGGTAGCTGAGAAAGTGGCTTCTTGGGGAGATGAACTGATGGGAGATTCCTACAGCTATGTCGGAGCCGTTGTCGGAGCAACTTATCCTAAGATGGGAGAAGTCCTAAGGAAGATCATGCCAAAATCATACATCTTAGTTCCAGGATACGGAGCACAGGGTGGCCAGGCAAAAGATCTTGCCCCATTCTTTAATGAAGATGGATTAGGTGCGATCATCAACTCTTCCAGAGGAATCATCTGTGCATATAAACAGGATGCATACAGCCAGTTTGGGGAAGAAAACTATGCAGACGCATCAAGACAGGCTGTTCTTGATATGAAAGAAGATTTAAAACAGGCTTGGGTAAAATAAAAGATTACCTAATTTGTGAGTGAAGAAAACAGCCAGATAAAGGAGAATTGTCAGATGAGTAAGAAACAAGTAATGGCAGAGATCATTCGTCATACATCTTTATCAGACGGAATCTTTGATATGACATTAAAAGCAGAAGAGATTGCAGCAGAAGCGAAAGCAGGCCAGTTCATTTCTGTTTATTTAAATAACAAAAGCAAGATCCTTCCAAGACCGATCAGTATCTGTGGGATCGATAAAGCGGCAGGAACCTTAAGAATCGTATACCGCACTGTTGGAGATGGAACCAAAGAGTTATCCGATTACAAAGAAGGTGAAACAGTTAAGATCTTAGGACCTTTAGGAAATGGATTTACACAGAAAGATAAAAAAGCAATCTTGATCGGTGGTGGAATCGGAATTCCTCCAATGTTAGAATTAATGAAACAGCTAGACTGTGAAAAGACAGCAGTTTTAGGATACCGTGACAGCGATATGTTCTTAAAAGACGAATTTGAGACAGTTGGAGATGTTGTGATCTCCACAGAAGACGGGTCTTTTGGAACCAAAGGAAATGTCATTGATGCGATCAAAGAACAGGGTGTGGAAGGCAGCATCATCTATGCATGCGGACCAACACCAATGCTTCGTGGCATTAAGGCATACGCCGAAGAGATGGGGATCGAAGCACAGATTTCCATGGAAGAGAGAATGGCATGTGGAATCGGTGCATGCTTAGCATGTGTGTGCAAATCAAAAGACGTAGATTCTCATTCACATGTTCATAACAAACGTGTCTGCAAGGACGGACCAGTATTTGATGCCAGGGAGGTGGAACTATAATGAATTTATCAGTTGATATTGCCGGAGTAACTATGAAGAATCCTGTGACAACAGGATCAGGAACATTTGGTTCTGGTGAAGAATTCAGTGAATTTGTCGACCTCTCTCAATTAGGAGCAGTGACAACCAAAGGTGTTGCCAATGTCCCATGGCCAGGAAATCCAGTGCCAAGAGTTGCAGAAGTTTACGGTGGAATGTTAAATGCGATCGGGCTTCAGAATCCGGGAATTGATGTATTTGTAGAGAGAGATGTTCCATATCTTAAGAAAGCAGGGGCAACGATCATTGTCAATGTCTGTGGAAAGTCTGAGAAAGATTATGTAGAAGTGGTAGAAAGACTTGCGGATGAACCAGTCGATCTGTTAGAGATCAATGTTTCTTGTCCGAATGTCAAAGAAGGCGGAATTGCTTTTGGTCAGGATCCAAAAGCTTTATATGAGATCACAAAGGCAGTGAAGGCGAAAGCAAAACAGCCGATCATCATGAAATTAAGTCCGAATGTCACAGATATCACAGAGATGGCAAAAGCTGCAGTTGATGCAGGAAGTG
>CAJMOO010000033.1 GCA_905215045.1 uncultured bacterium
TTTATCTATATTAAGATATCCATTTATCTTTTGTTCTATTCGTAATATAACACTCATTATTAGCACTGTCAAGAGGTGAGTGCTAATTATTTTTAATTTTTTCGTTTATTTTATTTTCAAACAAAAATGAAGGCAGATCTTCTATATGATACCTTAGAAAATCTGCCTTCATTTCTTCTAATTTTTATATTCTTCTACTTCTTTCAGATATGGAATGGATGGGGCTGCCCCTTGTCTGCTTACTGCGATTGCTGATGCTTTGGATGCGATATCCATTGCTTCTTTGATCGTTTTTCCATTTAAGATACCTGCAATAAAATATCCGGTATAGGTATCTCCTGCCGCCGTTGTATCGACTGTCTTTACCTTATAAATTGACTGTTCCACATATTCATCACCAGATATACATACAGACCCTTCACTTCCTAAAGTTAATACGATCGTTGCTTCTGGGAATTTCTGATGTAACAAACCACTAATATATTTCCCATCAATTTCTTTTGGTTCTTCCATATCAAGAATCTGCATTGCTTCTATTTCGTTTAGAAGAAAATAGTTGATCTGATCTAATGGAAGTTCTTTTATCTTCTCATTCATTGGAGATGGATTTAAGATAATCTTCATTCCAGTTTCTTTTGCTTTCTTTACGATATATGGAAGTTCATTAATCTCATTTTGGATCAGTAAATAATCTTCATTTGTAAAATGTTCAAAGACTTCATCCACTTGTTCCTTACTGATTGCCTGATTAGCTCCTCCAAATAAAATAATGCAGTTATCGCCCTCTTCATCATTTTGTATGATCGCATTTCCTGTTCTTATGTCTTCAAGAATCTTAACAAAATCTGTATTCACTCCTGCTTCTTTTAATTGATCTAACAAAAACAGTCCATCCATGCCAATCGCTCCTGCATGATATGTTTCCATTCCTGCACGTGAAAGTGCAATGGACTGGTTTAATCCTTTTCCGCCTGTATATACATTCAACTCTTCTGCAGACAATGTTTCTCCTTTTTTCACAAAATGAGAAACTTTATATACATAGTCAATATTTAATGATCCAAATGATAATATTTTCATAGAAACCTCTCTTTCTACAATCCGCTCCATCTTCGATATTCTTTTGCTTCTATCCCAAATGGTTCTAATAGTTTTGCTGCAATATGATACATCATTTCTTCTATGCTCTCTGGCATATGATAAAAAGTCATCATTGGTGGAATGATCCGCACATTCGGAATCATTGCCAATTCCTGAAGATTTCTAAGATGAATCGCACTCAGTGGTGTCTCTCTTGCTGCAAGCACTAATGGCCGTTGCTCTTTGATCGTTACATCCGCTGCACGAAGTATCAGATTGTCTGCATATCCACTGTGAATTCCTGCAATTGTTTTCATACTACATGGGACAATGAGCATCCCTTCCGTCTGAAATGATCCACTGGCTGGTCCTGCACCGATCTCTCTTGAATCCAGAACATGATCAGCAAGTTTTTCGACCTCTTCCACCTTCATTTTTGTTTCATGTTCCAAGGTCAGTTTGGCACTATCTGTCATAACCAAGTAAGATTCAAAATCCTTCTGCTCTTGCACCAATTTTAGACACTGGATCAAGATTGGAATTCCACTTGCCCCTGTTGCTCCTATGATCAGTCGTTTCTTCATTCAAATAAATTTCCTTTTCTTATTTATATTCTGTATTTTATGATAACCAGTGTTCCGGATCAACTTCCATAAATCTTGCTCTCTTGAATCGCTCTTTCTGATCATATGGAACAGTACAGTCAAAGATTGTCTTGCATGCAATCCCATGATCTCTGATACTTGAAGAACATGTTGGATCGTTGGATGGATCCAGCGGATGACATCTTACCCCTGGAATCGTGATGATATCTGCATCTCCCTGGAATCTTGTATTCATTGCCCATAATACATCATTCATATCGAAACAGTCGACGTCTTCGTCTACCAAAAATACATGCTTCAGTTCACTGAATGCTGAAAATGCAAGAAGTGCTGCCTGTCTTTGTCTTCCTTCATCGCTGGCTTCTCGTTTCTTAAACTGTAAGACTGCCATGTATTTTCCACCGCCTGCGGAGCCGCAGTATACATTCTGAAGACGTCCCGGCATCGCTTTTTCTACCATTCCATAAATACTTGCTTCTGTTGGGATTCCAGCCATAGATACATGTTCTTCACTTGGCCCGATGCATGTCTGCATGATCGGATTTTCTCTGTGTGTTACCGCTTTGACTTTGATCAGCCAGCACTGTGAACTTGCAGGTCCTGTGTATCCTGGAAATTCTGGCATTGCATAGCCTGTGTGGCTGTTCTGGTCTTCCTGTACTCGGACATTTGGAATCACTTCCCCTTCGATGACATATTCTGCATTTGCAATTGCCATTTCGTTAACTGTTAAGCATTTACAAAGCTCTACGGGTTCATTTCTTAAAGCCCCTGCAACAGATAATTCATCATATCCAAGAGGGGTTGTTGGTGCTTCAAAACAAGATCCGATCTCAATTGCTGGGTCTACTCCAATACTGATAGAGATTGGAAGTTTCTGTCCTAATTCTTCTGCACGTTCTGCCATTGCTCCGATGTGTCTTGCTCCAGGAGTGAAGAAAATAGAAAGTTCATCTTTTCCCTGAATGCATAATCTGTGGATTGTTACATCATGAACTCCTGTGTCTGGGTGCGTTGCATAACACATACCCAATGTAATATATGGACCTGCATCATCTGGTGTGTTAGTTGGTGCTGGTACCAGATCATACAAATTAAAGTCTGGATCTTCCACTTTATGAACAACCTGCTGACATGGTGCATCTCCCTGATATTCCACTGGTGCTATCGGATTATCTACGCTATGATAAAGTTTCTTTCCTAATTCTTCTGGTTTGCAGTCCAAGAGCGCTGCCACACGCTTTCTGCTTGCTAATACACCGATGGCTACTCTGGCATCTTTATGTCCTTTGACATTATTAAATACCATCGCTGGACCTTCTTTTGTCGGGCGCTTTACAGTTCCACCTGCACCTACATAGCGGTAAACTCCCGCAAGTTCTGCCATTGGATCAACTTCTACATCAGTCTCTATGTATTGCCCCTCTATTTTCTTTAGCCGTTCTAACGCACTTCTTAAATCTCTTACTTTCCCTTCCATTTGTCTCCTTCTTTCTTATATGTCTCTTTCTCATTTCCGACGACATAATCCCAATGTTCAAGTACTGCTTTTCGATAACAACAGTTCAATGACATGGCATCAACAGAATCACAAATTGCTATGAAATGAAAAAATGGCAGATGAATTCTTCTCTAGATCCATCTACCATTTCTTCATTATCTTAAAAATATCTCCATTATAAATGACAGATTTCTATCTCATTCTCAACGAATGTCTTACGGATCTTCTCCACAAATAATAATGCTTTCTCTCCATCTCCGTGAACGCATACTGAGTCTGCCTTAATATCAATATCTTTTCCAGTGATCGAAGTCACTTTTCCTTCGTTTATCATACGAATAACTCGGTTGATCGCTTCATCTTCATCTTCGATCATAGCTCCTGGTTTTCTTCGATTCACCAGTGTTCCATCTTCTTCATAAGCTCTGTCTGCAAATACTTCACTGGCTGACTTTAAACCACAGTCTTTTGCTGCTTTGATCATCTCGCTTCCAGATAATCCCATAACGATCAGGTCTTTATCATATTCATAAATTGCTTCACAGATCGCTTTAGACAGATCATAATCCTTAGCCGCCATATTATATAATGCTCCATGTGGTTTTACATGCTGTAATTTCACTCCGGCCGCTTTACACATTCCACCTATCGCACTAATCTGGTATAGTGTATATGCTTTCGCTTCTTCGTTGGAAATCGCCATGCTTCTTCGTCCAAATCCCATCAGATCTGGAAGTCCCGGATGGGCCCCAACTGCGATCCCGGCTTCTTTTGCTCTCTGGATCGTCTCCATCATAACCACTGGATCGGATGCATGATAACCACATGCAACATTCGCTGATGTGATCAATGGAATGATCTTGTCATCATTCCCGATCGTGTAACGTCCAAAACTTTCTCCAAGGTCACTATTTAAATCTATCTGGTACATTTAATTTATACCTCCATTTCTTCCGTTTTATCGAATTTAATCTAATTTCAAGAGTCTCTCGATAAATCCTGTATCCGCTTTTCCTTCACAGAATTCACGGTTATTCATCAGCTGATACTGGAAATCAAGGTTTGTATTGATTCCTAATATCACCATCTCATCAAGAGCTGATCTCATTTTCTGTAATGCTGCATCACGGTCTGGTGCGTGTACGATAACTTTCGCGATCATAGAATCGTATTCGGATGGAATACAGTACCCTGTATAAATTGCGGTATCTACACGAACTCCATTTCCAGCTGGCAAATGCAAATGTTTGATCACACCTGGACTTGGCATAAAGTTTTTCTCTGGAATCTCTGCATTGATACGACATTCAATCGCATGTCCGTTGATCTCCACATCTTCCTGTGTAAAACTTAATTCCATTCCCATAGCCACTCGAATCTGTTCAATGATCAGATCTGTTCCCGTAACCATCTCTGTGACCCCATGTTCTACCTGAATACGTGTGTTCATTTCCATGAAATAATAGGTTCCTTTTGGATCAAGGATAAATTCTATGGTTCCAGCATTGGTATACCCTACTGCTTTCGCTGCAAGGATCGCATCGTGATTCATAGATTTTCTGATCTTTTCCGTGATCGCTGGGGATGGTGATTCTTCGATCAGTTTCTGGTGGTTTCTCTGAACAGAACAATCACGTTCTCCCAAGGCTACGACATTCCCATGTCCATCTGCCATGATCTGAATCTCCACATGTCTTGGATTCTCGATGAATTTCTCAATGTACATCGTATCATCACCAAATGCATTGGCAGATTCTCTCTGCGCAGTATTGAAATTGAATTCAAAATCTTCTTTGGATCTGGAAACTCGCATTCCTTTTCCACCACCACCTGAAGATGCTTTTATCATAACTGGATAACCGATCTCATCTGCTAATTTCTCCCCTGTAGCTGCATCATAGACAGGTTCTTTGGTTCCTGGAACAACTGGAACTCCTGCTTCCATCATTGTTTTTCTTGCGTTTGATTTATTTCCCATGCTGTCAATAACTTCTGCACTCGGTCCGATAAATGCAATACCATTTTCTTTACATAAGCGAACGAAATCAGCATTCTCAGATAAGAAACCAAACCCTGGATGGATCGCATCTGCGTCCGTATTCTTTGCTGCAGAAATGATACGTTCCATGTTTAAGTAGCTGTTTTTTGCAGGTCCTTCTCCGATACATACTCTTCGATCTGCTAATTGTACATGAAGACTGTCTTTATCTTCTTTTGAATAAACCGCGATACTCTTGATCCCCATATTACGACAAGCACGAATAATGCGCACTGCGATCTCACCACGGTTCGCGATCAATATACTTCGAAACATACAATGCCTCCTTTAGTCTTCAAGTTTTTTTACTTTAAATAATGGCTGTCCATATTCAACTTTCTGTTCGTTGCTTGCTAAGACAGCTTCAATCTCACAGTCATAATCACTTTCGATCTCATTCATTAATTTCATCGCCTCAAGGATACATACAGTCTGTCCTGCCTTGACTCTGTCTCCAACTTTCACAAATGCCTTGGCATCTGGGGATGGAGCCGCATAAAAGGTACCTACGATCGGAGATGTGATGTATGATTCATCTTCGGAATCAATACTTTCTACTGTATCAACACCCTGTGTGGAAACTGACATCGGTGCAGCAGGCGCTCCAACACTTCCTCTTCTGCTCATTTTGATCTTTACATCGCCTTCCTGAATGCTGAAATCAAGCATAGAGGAATTCTCGATGATCTTTACTAATTTCTCAATTTTATCTAAATTCACCGTTTCATTCTCCTTTTCTATTTAAATAGTGTGCTGATTCGTTTTGCAACGAGTCTGCAATCTAATACTTCTTTACAAGGTGTATAAATCTGGCTTCTGAAGTCATTCAGCTCTTTCATCTCATCTGCTAACAGCTTCTGGGCTTCTTCTACGGATACTGCCTGAAATCTTACTTTTTGTTCTGTTTTTCTTTGAACAAGTTTCGGAATATCTACAGAAACAACTGTCGCGATCTTCGCATATCCACCCGTTGTCTGGCGGTCTGCTAATAAGATGATCGGTTTTCCATGACTTGGTACCTGAACAGATCCAAAGGCGATTCCGTCAGAAATGATATCTGAAGTTGTCTTATATGCGATAAATGGTCCTTCTAATCGACATCCCATGCGGTCAAATTCACTTGTTACTGTATATTCTGAATTTAAAAATGTTTCTCGGCCCTCTTTCGTAAACATCTTTTCCTGAGGTCCCATGACAACTCTTAATGTTATCTTTTCCTGATCAAATTCATCAAGATCCAAACTTCTTGATAAATAATATGGCAGATATCTTCGCTTTGCCCTGAACGCAATATAATCTTCATCTTCTAGTTTCCGGCCTTTATATCCACCGATCTGACATTTGATATTCGTAGAACGGCTTCCCATGACTACTGGCACATCAAGATAACTTGAAAATGCAATATATCCTCTTGTTCCAGTTCTTGCTCCACCAAATGTCAAAATATCTCCACGATGCATATAAATTGCTGTATACATCTTGGCAGGTTTTCCATTGATCTGCGGGCGGAAATCTCCACCTGTGATCGAAATGATCGTCTCGGATGTAAATTCAAGTGTTGGTCCTATTAAGGTAAATTCAAGAACTGCTTCATTTTCCGGGTTATCCAGCAGGAGATTTGCAATCTTAAAAGAACGAACATCCATAACTCCGGATACACTAAATCCCTGACTCTGGTATCCTGTTCTTCCAAGATCCTGCACCGTTGTCATCATTCCGCCTTTTAATACACGAATTCCCATAATCTACACCTCCTTTGTATGAATGATACATTCATATGTTCCATTTTCAACCTGTTCTTTGATCTTTAAATACTCTTCTTCTGAAACAGGTACAAAACGGATATAATCTCCAGCTTCAAAAAGAATTGGATTCTCTCGTTCTGGATCATAGGTTTTTACTGGTGTCAGACCAAGTAACTGCCATCCTCCTGGTGAATCAAGCGGATAAATTCCTGTCTGAGAGCCACCGATCCCAACACTTCCTGCCGGAATTCTGATTCTTGGGTTCGCCAGTCTTGGTGTATGAATTCTTTCATCAAGTCCTCCAAGATATGAAAATCCTGGCAAAAATCCAAGCATGTAGATCAAGTAGTCTTTGGAAGAATGAATCTTTATAACCTCTTCTTCCGTTAAACCAGCATTTTTTGCGATATTTTCAATATCTGGTCCGTATTCTCCTCCATAACATACTGGGATTTCAAAAACTCTGGATGTCGATGTCTCTTCATTGACATCCAGTTTTAGTAACTTCTGTAGACGTTTTGTTAATGTTTTGTAATTTACCACCCTCGGGTCATAATTGATCAAGAGACTGGTAAATGCCGGGATCATATCCTGCACACCTTCGATACGCTGCGCTTTTAAAAGATGTACAAAAGCTGTGATCCTTGCATTGATCTCTGGGGAAATTTCCTGTCCAAATTCAATGAGTAAGGCAGAATCTCCCGCAGTACTAATCTTTACTTCTTCCATGTTTTTTCACATAACTCCTTTCGGTCAGTCTGTGCTTCTATGTTTTAAACTTATCTGTTTATCCAGACAATTTTGCTTATGCAAATAATGCACTTAAGCTGCTTAATGATGTAATTCCAAGATATCCTGAAACAACAACTACCACGATTCCAAGAACCAGTAATAATACTGGATGATGATAATCTTCTCCCATAACAGATTTCTTCTGAGATGCGATCAGGCAAACTCCTAATGTGATCGGTAAGATCAATCCATTTAATGCTCCTGCAAGTACTAATAATACCGCTGGCTGTCCAGCAAGTGCCATACATACAGTACTAATCGCGATAAATCCTACAATAAACCATTTCTCATTCTTCTCAATCGTTTTGCTGAATGTCTTAAGGAAAGACACAGATGTATAAGCACATCCAACGATGGATGTGATCGCTGCGCATAAGATCACAAGTCCAAAGAATCTATAACCGATCTGTCCTGCTCCCTGTAAAAATGCATCCGCTGTTGGGTTCGCTGCATCTAATGTATGAGCTGGTGAAGTTGCTGTTGCTACAACCACTCCTAAAACTGCAAGGAATAAGAAGATACGTACGATCGTTGCAATTCCCATTCCCATAACAGAACTCTTATTGATCTCTTTTAAGTTCTCTTTTCCAGTGATTCCTGAATCAATCAGACGATGTGCACCTGCAAATGTAATATATCCACCGACTGTTCCTCCAAGTAATGTAAGGATCGCTGGGAAAATATCTCCCATAGATGCTGTTGGCATGATTGTTTCTTTTGCTGCCATACCAACTGGCGGCTGTACGATCAGGATCACAATAAAGATAACAAGGATCATGATCCCACCAAGGATCTTTGTAAGGTTATCCATAGCATTTAATGCATTCTTTGATAAAAATACGATAATCGCAATTGCTCCCGCAATAAAATATCCAACAGTAGTAGGAATTCCAAGAAGTGTATTAAAACCTAAAGCACCTCCACCAACGTTACCGATATTAAATACAAGACCACCTGCTACAACTAAAAATGCGATCACATATCCAAGTCCAGGAAGTACCTTATTCGCCACATCCTGTCCACGCATTCCAGATACGCACAGAACTCTCCATACATTTAACTGCACGATCGCTGCTAAGATCACGGAGATTAAAATTACAAATCCAAAGCTTCCATGCAGACTATCTGTAAATTTACCAGTTTGTGTCAGAAATCCAGGTCCAATTGCCGAAGTTGCCATAAGAAATGCCGCACCGATCAAAGCGCTTGCACTTTTTTTGTTATTCTCTTTCTTCATAGTAAATAATTTCCTTTCCTTTTCGTAATAATTAATAATTATAACAAAATTTCTGACGATACGCAACTTTAAAGCGTTGATTTGAATAACGTTCAACATACACAACTACTTAAATTATCAATCTTGTAATTGTCCACACTCTAGACTTCTGGTATATGATAAAAAATAAATAAGCAACCGAAAGCACGGCATTGGAATTTTGCCATATTTTGAACAAATTCGCAGCCCAATTGGACGAGTGTCTGAGCTTCAAAGACTTTTGTCTGAAACAAAACTTCAAAGCGAGTTCTCGTAGGAAATTGGGCGGATCAGCGATTTGTTCAAAATGTGAGCAAAATTCCACCGCTGTGCTTTCGGTTGCTTATTTATTTTTTATCATATACTCAAAATCTACAGTTAGCCAACTACAACTTAAAATTTATTCCTTGACCATTAGCTTTTTTAATTCCCGGCGTTTTTCAATCTCTAATTTTGAGAAGATCCTTGCCACAAGATTTTTCACGTACCCATAAGAATAATGCATAGACTCTGCAATTTCCTTGTTTTCCATTCCTTCTGCAATCGCTATTGCAATCTTCCATTCTGTTGGTGTTAACTGGCTTTTGATCTGCTTGGCATAATCTGATAATTCCATGGATTTTTTGTGCTGTCTCTGCTGATATCGTTCCAAATGCCGTTCAACCCTAGCAAGTAAGATTTCTTTTGCAAATGGCTTTACGATATAATCAACTGCCCCTGCTTTCAAGCCCCTTACTTCATAATCCATTTCTGAAAATCCGGTTAAAAATATGATCGGGATCAATTCACACCTTGGGATTTTTTTGATTTCTTCTAATGTTTCGTATCCATCCATCTGTGGCATATCAATGTCTAATAAGATCAAATCTGGAATGATATTTTTATTTAACAGATTTAATGCCTGTATTCCACTCTTTGCGACACTGACATTATATTGGTCAGATAAAATCTCTTCTGCTGTCTTTAGAAGCATAAGATCATCATCTATGATCAAAATATGATTCTCTCTCATTCCATTCCCTCCCATCGTTTCATAAGGATTTCTGCTTCATCAAAATCAAGCTGATCGATCCGTATTTCCATCTCTTTCAAGATATTTCTTTCTTCCTCGGATATCTTACCTTTTCGATAATACTGAATCTGTTCTTTCGCTTCTTTCGCCTGATATCTGGTGATAAATATTTTTAATTTTTCTTTGATTTCTTCTTTACTTTGCTTGTCTTTTTCTTCCTCTTTTTTCTGATCAAACAGAACATTTTTCGTCTGTTCAATAAATTCCCGTGATGCCTTAAATACTCGTCCCCACTCCAATTTAAGCAGATTATATGCAGACATGATGTATTCCATATCCTTTTGTTTCCCTCTATCTTCCATTTCTTTTGCAATCTCATACAAATGAATCGCACCTATCGCTTTTGCATTGCTCTTTAAGGTGTGCATCATCCTTGTGATTTCATCGACTTTCACTTCATTTTGTGTCATCAACTGCTGCATCTGTCTCATATATTCTTCCTGGTACTCCGTAAAGAATTCCATCAATTTACGATACTGCATAAAGTCTCCATCCAGAAGTCTAAGCCCCTCTTCGATCTTTATATCATTTTCTTTTAGCTGTCCCTTCAGCTGCTTAAATTCTTCATCTTTGATCTTTTGTTCTTCTTTCAGATCCTCACGAATAAATACAAGATCATCTCTCAAATATTTCATCAGCAGGTCTTCTAATTTGCTCCACATCACTGGCTTTGAAAGATACGCACAAAATCCTTCTCTTAAAAATGTCTGTTCAATTCCTTTCGTCATATCAGCAGTTAAAGCGATCACTGGAATATGAAATTGTACATCTTTCTTTAATTCCCTGATCGTATCGATTCCATCCATCTGCGGCATCATATAATCAAGTAAGATCAGATCATATACGTTTTGTCTGACTTTGTGGACACATTCCTCTCCACTGGCTGCTGTATCCACAAACACAGCTGTACGCTTCAGAAGTGATCTTGTCACCATGAGATTTTCCGGATTATCATCTACAATTAAAATCTTTGCCTGCGGTGCAACAAATGATCTTCTCTTTCGTTCATCCGTTTCCTTCCATTCAACATTTGAAATCTTCCCATCAGATACCTTCTTCATTGGAAGCTGCACAAAAAAACTGCTTCCTTTGCCGTATACACTTTCTACCCAGATCATACCGCCCATCTGTTCTACCAGCTGTTTTGCGATCGCAAGTCCTAATCCGGTTCCTTTAATCTTCTTATTTTTCTTAGAGTCTACTCTCATAAATGCATCAAACAAAACGGGCAAATTTTCTTCTTTGATTCCGATTCCTGTGTCTTTTACCTCGAAAATAAGCTTCGTTTCTTCTTCATTTTTACTGACTTTAATATCAATCTGACCTTCTTTGGTATATTTTACTGCATTATTGATCAAATTCAAAAGAATCTGTTTGATATGTATCACATCACCGATCAGATATGCTGGCAAGGTCTTATCAAATATCAGATTCATTTTTAACGACTTTTGCTCCGCCTGTTTCTCTGCGATCAACATCACTTCATCAAGCAGCTGCCTGAGTTCATATTTTCCTTCTTCAATCTCCATTTTTCCGGATTCGATCCTTGAAATATCCAGAATATTATTGATCAATGAGATCAGATAACTTCCAGAACGTTCAATACTTTTTGCATATTGACGGATTTCTTCGCTTTCACTTTCTCTAAGGATCATCTCGTTCATTCCAAGCATTACATTGATCGGAGTCCGGATCTCATGACTCATATTAGCAAGAAATGCACTCTTTGCCTTGTTCGCTGACTGTGCTTCGATCCTTGCTTCTTCTAAGATTTCTTGTTGTTTGTTGTACATCCGAAAATGCAGATACATCACTGCTGCCACCGAAATACTAGATGCACAAAATCCTATCAACAGATCCATCACAACTTCTTTTTCAGAGGAAAACCATACAACCATCTGCGGATTTTGATAGGCGATCATGATCGTTGCTATATATACGACCATTTCCATAAATGCTGTAAAAAACATTACCTTTCCTTCCAACATAAAGACTGTAAATAAGATCCCAAAAATATAAAAAGAAACCATCCCACCCTTGTAACCGCCAGATTTAAAAAATAAATATGGGAACATCATAAGAAAGATCATAATGATCGTAACAACATAACAAAACTGATATCTGCCACTTTTGTATGCATAAAACAACAACACGAAAGACAACACTGCAATCCCAAGATTCAATCCTAGAATCACACTATCCTGATTATTCGCATATGATGAAATCCCATTGATCAGACTGATCATTCCACCAACTAATGCAAGCACATTAAATAATCTTACCCGAAATGGAAGGGATAACCGAAACAGTGAATGTTCTCCCTGCAATATCTGACGAAACCATTTTCCCACGAACTTTCCTCCCCTTTCATGATCTTGCTTCTAGTTTATCACGCTCTTTCTTATCTCCCTAGTTACTATCAGTCATCTCTTTTGGAATGCTGTTCTAAGAAATGCAATACCGCATCATAAACTTTCTCTACATCATCTTCATTTAAGATCTCATGTCTCCGATTTAAAAATAACATTCCACGTACCTGATTATACCCTCGCTTTTTTAAAGTTGTCATTGCCTGTGCATACTGTTTCTTTGAACCAATGCATGGATCATCTGCTCCTGCGATAAACAAGATCGGAAGTGACGGATGTTTTACCTGCCATCCTTTTTTGTTGTAAGTTTCATCCATTAGTAAAAACAGATTTAAAAATCCATTATTACTAAATACGAATCCATCCAATGGATTTTCATCATAAGCTTTTACATTTTCTTTGTTATAACTGATCCAGCCATTTTCGGATTCATCTTCTCCTAATGCCTTTCCATATAAGCCAAGTGCCATCTTCTGGAAGAAATTTCCTTTTTTGTGTGCTCCCATTTTACAAGCAGTTTTTGCAAGAAATCCTGCTGCCTTTGCTGCTTTATTTTCACTTGGACTTCCACATACGATCAGAGAGTCCAGCTCATCATCATATTTTTTCAGATAACAACGAACCACCAAAGATCCCATACTATGTCCGAACAAATGATATGGAAGTTCTTCCCCATATCGTTCTTTCATCCATGTTGTTACCTGATGAGCATCTTCTATGATCGCTTTTCCACTGTCATCATAAAAATATCCAAGGTCTGCCGCATCTTTGACACTCTTACCATGACCTCTGTGATCATGGATCACACTGATATAGCCATTGTTACACAACATTTGCATAAAAGGCTCATAGCGTTCTTTATGTTCTGCCATACCGTGGCAGATCTGTACGATTCCCTTTGGAGATTGTTCTGGTTCCATAAGCAGTACATGTAGTTTTAATCCATCTTGTTTTGATGTCAGGTATACTGTTTTTTTCATTTCAAGTACCTCCGTTCCTATTCTTATTTTTAGTTTAACACAAAATTATGATTATATGGTAAACTAAACTTAATAACTACTAACTCTTTCATGGAGGGATTCATTATGAAAATTAGAATAAAAAAAGTGACTGCATTGCTTCTTTCCTGTATGCTGCTTTTTTCGATCAGCGGCTGTCAGAAGAAACGTACTGCGAAAGAAGTTTTGGAATCAAGTCTTAAACAAAGTTCCAAATTAAAAGATGCTGATTTCAGTGGAGAAGCTTCTTATAAGATCGCAAATAGTGAGGCTTCTTCATCCTCAAACGTTACGATCAAGATGAATTTTGACACAAAACTACAGACTGTTGATAAAGATCAGTTAAAAATGTCTATGACTTCTACCTTAAACATGCTTGGGCAGACTATGGATATGAATATGTATTATTCTGATGGTTATTATTACATGAACACCAATGGAACAAAGCAGAAAATAAAAATGGATATCGCAGGTCTTCAAAAACAGATTCAGTCAACCACAGGTCAGACTTCTTTGCCTGCAAAATATTACAAAGATCTGAAACTTAGTGAAAAGGATGGAAATACCATTCTTAAATACAGTATCAATAATGATGGATTGAATCAATACGTCAAAGATGTTACCTCCCAGATGACAACTGTAACTGGTGGAAGTAATTCCATTAAGGTTTCTTCTTTGACCGGTACAAAAACATTGAATGACAAAGATCTTCCTGTGAAAGAATCCATCCAGATGGTTATGGAAAGCGGTGACAATGAGACAGGTTCGATCACTTTAAAAATGAACCTGACTTATCATAATCCTGGAAAATCTGTGACTGTGACCTTACCTGACGATCTGAATACTTATCAGGAAATTTCAAATTAATAAATTTTATTGCATAGGAAATTCCGATAAAATCCTAAAGCAAACGACGTAAGCATCTTATTCTTTTGAATATAATACTTACGTCGTTGTTTTATATGATCTTATTTTAACTTGATCTTGATCGTTGCTTTTTTATTACTTCCATCTGTTGCCATCGCTGTGATCTTTATGGTCTTTTTCTTTCCTGCTTTCTTTGTCTTTACTTTACCACTTGATGTAACGGTTGCATATTTTGTATTATTTGATGTCCAACGAAGTTTTTTATTAGCTCCTTTGCTTGCTTTGACTACAGCTTTTAATTTCACTGTCTTTCCTGCTTTAACACTCTTCTTTCCTTTGATCGTGATCTTCTTTACTTCACCTTTCATAACCCGGATCACAAATGTCTTCTTTTTACCGCTTCCATCTGTTGCTATTGCTGTGATGATAACCTTTTTGCCTGCTGCTTTTTTGTTGATCTTTACGACTCCATTTTTATCTACTGTGGCAAGTTTGGAATTGCTTGTCGTCCATTTCACTTTGTCTTTTGGAAGATTCGTTGTCAGTTTGATCTTTTTGCCCGGAGCAATTTTATCAGAGATTGCCCCAATTGTGATATTTTTGATCTGCTGATCATCTTTTCCTGTATTGTTCGTTTGATCATCTTTTTTTGTATCTGACGTGTTATTATTTACTGGCACTTTTTCTACGGTAAATTTAACCGTTGGTCTTGTGACGGTCTGGTTTGTTGCATAATGGTTCATGTTGGTTATTGTATGATATTGGTCTTCATCAATAAAATATGTGAGATAGTAAGTTCCTTCTTTTTGTGCTGTGACTTTCTGCGCACCTTTTCCACCACTTAATGTAATAGCTCCATTTTCTATTGGATCTCCACTGGCATCTGTTATTTTCCAAGTACCATATTTACTTTGGAAATCGTAATATACGGCATCTTTTTCGTTCATTCCATTCAATTGAATCTGATTTAATAAGAAACTCTCTCCACTCTTCATTGCCTGATCATGCCTGTCTGCCACAACTTTAGTAAGCGGTCTTGTTGCGATCAGTTCATCAACTTTACTCTCTGTTGTCAATAGATCTTCTGTATAAGAACCACCTGCTGTACACATTAAAACGTTCCGGCTAATGCGGTTGATCGCTTTGTCTGCTGTTTGATCATTCTTAATATTTGTCCAACTGATTCCGTCTTTATCTGTATCTGTAGGATGAAGAACTGCTCTGTTTTTTAAGGATGCTCTTGCATTACTTCCACTGAATGTTCCTAGCACATATGTTGCTGCAGCATTACAGCCTATGATCGTTACATCATAATTGATCAGTACTGGACATTTATAATAAGTCACTGCCTTCTGTTTTTTCTGTTGTTGCCTGATATAGGCTGCAGTATATGGTGGTAATGTTATTGTTGCTTCGGACGATGTTTCTGTTGTCTTGCTTTCACTTTTCTCATTAGACCATCCATTTTCAATTGCCTGTGATGTGTTAAACCCAATAGTCCCTGTAATTTCTCCAAATACCCCTAATGCTTTCTTATATTCCACGGACACTGATTCTTCATACGTATATGATTTAGATCCATTTACTGCATTTGTAACTGTATAGTTTACCGCATTTGTTAATGACTGCGTTCCAGAAACTGTCGTTCCACTGTCATTATTGTAGCCTGCCGTATACATTGGACTTTTTTCTTGTTCATCACTGATCTCACGATGATAACTTCCTTCATTCATTGGATAGATTGGTGAAACCTTGAAATTATGGAAGTACACCGTCATTGCTCGAAATTGAACTGTTAAATAGGCATCAAAAACAGGCAAAAGTATCGTTTTATAATAAACAGGACCTTCTTCGTTACTATTTGATAACTGGGATGCTTCTTTTGCTGTTACAAATGCTTGCATCTTTTTCCCATCCATAACTTCATAGTTGTTTATTTGATCTATTGCCTTTTTCTGTGCATTTTTCAAACTGTTATCTGTACCTTCAAATATGTTTGGTACTAAAAAAATATAGCCATCTACCCTACGTTCTGGAAGATCTTTTTTTCCATAAACTGTTAGATTCTTTATATATTTCGTTGGTGTATCATTCGCCCTGGCTCTTTCAAAGAGGCAAGCTCCCAAATACTCCCAGTCATTGACTAACGAACTTGTCGATGTGTTCATCTTATATTGATCATCTTGAAATGATGTCTGCAATGCTTTCTGATAATTACTTGTGTTCGTTCCATCCGCAATATCAACATCAGCTTTTCGATAATAAATCTTGCCACTGCCGAGTGCCTGCGTATCTTTATCTTCCAATATTGCTGGAATATCACTTAACGAGTTTATGATCTCATTTTTGTCTGCTGCCTGCACTGTCATTGGTAAAAAACTTGTGATCATCATAACAAGACTTAAACATACCGATATCATTTTATATGTTATCTTCTTGTCTTTTTTCAACTTATTCATAATACCACTCTCCTTTTCCATAAGATCGCATTTATGCAAGTACAAACGTAATTTATACTTTTGACATTTACATCATTTTATAATGTTTTTTCCTTATGAAATAGTGTCTTAGAGTCACGTTTTTTCATCAAAACTCCATAATTAATATGTGACTATCGGTTACTATTTCTCAAACAATCTTTTTCATAAAATAAAACCAGAGATAATAAGGTATTTTTATGTGAAGGAGGTCTTATATATGAAAAAGAATCTGAAAAACTTATGGGGTAAGAGGATATTTTCTTCTTTTCTCTCCATATCATTTTTATTAAGCGGGATTTCCCCTGCATTTAATGTATCGGCAGCTTCTCCTGCATCTGTTCCTGATACTTTAACTTTAAAAGAATCTGCTGGAGTATGTAGTGGAAACTCTGTCGCATTTAATGTAAGATCGAATGCGTTCAACTCCAGTAAGCTGAAATTTTATCAGGATATGCTTAGTGGCAGTCATACAAAGACAAATGCTTCCACCAAATCTGGTGCACCAAATGCAACTTCGGCAGAAGACTGGTTTGACATCGCTTATATACTTCACCGAAATCGTCAATCGCAGTCTGGTACCAGCAATTACAGCTCAAGAATGGAAGCTATGCGTTATTCTACGATTGCTGAATATAATAACACTGGTAAAATATCCAATAATGAATATAAGGGCGGTTATGTATGGCATATTCATCGCAACGGCTTTAATTATAGTAATTCACTTAGTAATGCAAATACAGATATCCGTAAAAAATTATATGAATATTATCTGGCACAGCATACGAGCGGTAGCAACAAAAAAGGCTGGAATTCCAGTGACAAAAGTGCAACAAACAGCTTTAAATCTCTGGAAGATAATACAAATCAAGATGTCTTTTGGTCTATTTTGAGCCTGAACAGATCTGAAGGTGATAACAGGCGACGCGGACATGGAAGTGCCTTGATCGCTGTCTTTTATGATTTCAAGGTAAGCCCTGTTCTTCAGGAAGACGCTGGAACTACTTATATCCGTACAAGAAGTGATGGTTCTGATAAAAACGAATCTTTTGTTTCTAGTTTTACAAATGATACTCCTCAGAGTGCCAATGCTGAGTACACAGGAAGTACAGAAAACACTGTATCCCATACAAGCAATATCAGTGGAAGTTCTTCTTACACAATGGGCCACTCTGTAACTGTTGGAACAAGCGTTAATTTTGGAGCTTTTGCAAGCGGTTCTGTGGACTATACATTTGATTATTCCAATACTGTAGAAAAAGGTTGGTCTAAAGAAGATTCTGTCAGCAAAACAGAGAAAAAAGAAGATAAATCATCCATTTCTCTTCCTGCTTACAGTGCGATCAAAATGAAGAGAACTACTTCTGACAGCGAAGAAGTGACAACATATAACTGTCCTGTGATCCTTACTTATAAAGTGATGTTATTAGAACATGTTCTCAATGCAAGCAATGACGAGGCTAATGCTGCAACCGCAACTTTGGGTATTTTTGGAAGCAATAGCATCAGTGCCCGAGAAGATTTAAAGACTTATCTTACTGATAACTTAAATATTAAAGATACCAACCGTAACGTTACATGGAGCAGTTTTGCCTCAAATGCTGATACAAAACAGGCATTTCATTATGCTTTATCAAATACTGCCCAGTATATTCCGATGTCATCCGCAGGTGCTACTTACAGTGTTAATTTAAAGACGATCAACATTACTTATGACGGTCTGATCTCTACACGGGCATTATCACGGATTGAGACTGCTGATAATACAAATCATAAAAACTTACCAGCAGGTACCTCCATGAATGTTTCTGATATCAAACTAAAAGGAATCAATGCTGCTGGTACTGATTATATCGGATTTAACCAGAATCGGGGTCATTGGATCTTAACCGATGCCACTGGTCATGAAGATACTTCTGGAAAAATTGCAACACTCACAACAGACCGTACTGGAAAAGTGAGTTTAAATGCAACAGCACCTGGAACGATTTACCTTGAATATGTGATTGACGAAAACTGCTATGCAACAGCTTCAAAACCAGATATTTTTATGACAAATGATAAGCTTGCTTCCACCGCTGTCATCAAGATTCATGTTGAAAAATGTGAATCTCATCACTATAAAAATATACGAACCGAAGCTACACCAACTCAGGATGGAAGTATCATAAAACGATGTAGTATTTGTAATGACAGCCAGCTTGTACAGACAATTGCAAAGCCTGCTGTTTATACAATTACCAAAAACACCTACAATGGAAAAGTTCTAAAACCATCTGTCACGATCACAGATCGCAATGGCAAAAAGCTTTCTCCTTCTTCTTATGAGATCCTTTATAAGAAAACTGGAAAAAATGTTGGTACCTATCAGGCTCAGATTAATTTCCGTGGTGACTATACGGGAAGTAAAACGATTTCTTATCAGATTCTTCCTAAAAACTGCAGCTTAAGATCTGTAAAAGCTAAGAAAAAATCATTCACTGTCCGTTGGAAAAAGCTTTCCACCAAAATGCCAACAAAACGAATCTCTGGTTATCAGATTCAGTACAGTGAAAAACCTAATTTTTCTAAGAGTAAGATCAAGAAGGTTTCTGGATACAAAAAAACAAGTGTAACAATAAAAAAACTAAAATCTAAGAAAAAATATTATGTAAGAATCCGCACAATATTGAAATCTGGTGGTAAAACTTATTATTCTAACTGGTCTGGTTCTAAAGGTGTAAAAGCTAAATAATCGTAATCAAAACCACCGGCTTAGCCGGTGGTTTGTACTAGCCCTATAAGGGCTTATT
>CAJMOO010000034.1 GCA_905215045.1 uncultured bacterium
TGATCACGAAATATCATATTCTTAAATATTAACCCAAGTCACTTCCTAATCTATCATATGTGCTAAGGTGAGAGTGGATACTCTTCTTTGTTGTTTCTGTTGTTCTTCACAACTTTTGACATTATATCATGCTTTCATTTTTATTGTCAAGTATTTTTCTTATCTTTTTATTTTTCTACATTGAATGTCACTTTGTTATTCAACGCTTTATAAAATGTCAGCTGATATCTCTGGGCATCCGCTAATACATCATAATCTTCGCCAGTTTCAATGATCTTGAAATTAATGATGTTCGCCTTTCTCGCATTGTCTTTGCTCACTGCTACTCCATTGCGTTCGTCTGCAAATCCTTTGACATTCGCCAGCATATTAAATTCTGTTTTGATGCTATCCACTTTATAAGAATATTGTTTTCCTGTTTGACTTGTAAAATAGATTGTGACAGATCTCCAGTTTGGATTAAATGTAAATGTTGTCTTGCTTCCAGATGTTTCACTGCATACATCATCAAATCCATCATATACAAAAACATCAACATCTTTTGTGCAGATCTTTCCTGATCTTGCAGTGGTAGAAATCTGAATTCTGCTGTATCCGCCTTTTTTAGCTGTCACTTTTCCTTTGCTGTTAACCACTGCTACCTGTGGATTACTGCTCTTATAAGTCAGAGTTTTTGATGCCATCTGTTTTCCTCCAGGTAAAGCTGTTGCTTTGATCTGGGCAGTGTTTCCTGTCTTGTAGAAATTGATCGTCTGTGCAGATGAAAGTTTGATCCCTGTCGCTGCTTTTCTTACATATACAGTGATCTTCTTTGTTTTCACTCCAGAAGCTTTCATTGTGATCTTAGCAGTTCCGTATTTCTTTCCTTTGATCACACCCTTTTTATTTACTGTCGCTACAGATTTTTTGGATGTCTTATATGTGATCTTTTTCTTTTTCCCAACTGTTTTTGCATTTAATTTTAAAGTTTTTCCAACAAAAACCGTTGCCTTGCTTCCTGTTGCTGTTTTGATATATGCTTTTTTGGCAGCTTTCGCATTTGTTGGCATGATCATGCAGGAAACTGCAAGCAACATCAGCATTGTCATTATCTTTTTCTTCATGTTCCTGATCCTTCTTAAATAGAAAATTCTTTTATAGAAAAAGAATCCTGGAGGAAAACTCCTCCAAGATTCCTTTATCACTCAGCAATTGATTATTTTGCTACATACTGTGTAATTGTTAAATCTTTTGCTTTATCTGCTGGTAATTTTACTGTGTATTTACCATCTTTTGCTGTTGCTGAAGCAATAACTTTTCCAGCTGCATCTTTTACTACGATGTTTGTAGCGTTTTTATCGCTTGTTACAACGTATTTAGCACTTGTAGCTGTTACTGTACCGTCTTTTGCTACTGTAACTTTGATGTTGTGGTTCTGACCTTTTTCAGATTTTGCTACAACAGCGTATTCTGTATCAGATACTTTTGTAACTGTTGCTGTGTATTTTCCATCATAGTTAGATGTACCTTTGATCGTAGCTGTCTTTGTAGCACCTTTACCAGTAGCTGATAATACACCTAATGTAAAGTTTTCTTTGCTTTCCCATGCTTTGAATCCAGCTGCTGGATCAGCAATATATCCTAATGCTTCTTTAACCTGTGCTGCAGAGATCTCAACTGTCTGTTTTCCACGAGTTAAAACGTATTTGTCAGCATTAGCAACTAATCCTGTATATTCAGCTGTGTTATCTTTTACAACTGGTTTTACAGTTTCAGGTGTTACAACTTTTGCAGGTGCTGGAGCTGCTTTTACTGTTACTGTAAATTTAGCTTTCTTACCTTTTGCATCTTTACATGTTGCTGTAATTGTTACTTTACCAGCTTTCTTTGCAGTTACTTTACCTTTAGAAGTTACTGTAGCTACTTTCTTGTTGCTAGATTTGAATGTTACAGCTTTTGTAGAAGCTTTCTTTGGTGAGTAAGTTGGGTGAAGAGTGAATTTCTTTCCAGCTGTTACTGTTTTCTTTGTCCCCTCTTTGAATTTTAAAGTTTTAACAACTTTACCAACTGTAACCTTTGTTGTAGCCTTTGCTTTTTTGTTGTTTTTAGCAATTGCTGTGATTGTTACTGTACCTTTTTTCTTTGCACGGATGATACCATTCTTAGAAATAGTAGCAATCTTTTTGTTGCTTGTTTTGTACTTTAACTTATAAGTTTTAGCACTTTTTGGTGAGAATTTCAGGCGTGTCTTTGCATTCATCCAGTGTCCTGGTACACTAATCACATACCCTTTCTTCTTAAAAGATAATTTCTTTACCTTTTTTGTTGCTGCACTAACATTAGCTGTTTTTGGTGCTTCTGTTACTGCGACAAGCCCGAAAGCCATAACTGCGGATAATCCACAAGCTGCTGCTTTCTTGATGATTTTGTTACTCATACTTACATTCCTCCTTATTAAGTATTTGGATGATTTTTTTCCGTATCTGACTCACCGTAATATGAATATGAATATTTATACTCATAATTACCATAAGCACCGATACGCTCATCAACTTTATTTAATACAGCCCCAAGGATACGAACCTCGCCCCTCTTCAACTGCTTGATGACATCTTGAACGATCTTACGTTTGATCACTCCCTGCTCGATCACGATGACTGCTCCATCTGTATATTTACCGATGATCACAGCATCAATAACAACACCTAGCGGTGGTGCATCAATGATCACATAATCAAACATATCCCTAACATTCTCAATGAATTGTTCAAACTGCTCAGAATCCAAAATGCTTGTTGGATCTGGTGACAGCGGACCAGCTACTGTAATACAAAGTCCCTCAACTTCTGTCTCGTAGATGATATCCTCCACTTCTGCCTGTCCTGTCAGATAATGGCTTAATCCTTTATCGATTCCCTGTATATGATATCTGGCTGCCATTACTGATTTTCTTAAGTCAGCATCCACCATCAGTATCTTCTTTCCACTTTCTGCAAGTGTTCTTGAAAGGCTCAGAGAAATAGAACTCTTTCCTTCATTCGGAACACTGCTTGTCATTGTGATCACTTTAATATCTTTTCCGCAGAAGGCTAAGTTCGTCTTTAACTGGTTTAGTCCTTCTACCATACGATAATCATTGATCTCTGGAAGATCCATTACTAATTTCTTCATCTTATTCCCTCGCCCTCTTTACTTTCTTTGTTCGCTTTGTAGTTCCCTTTACCAAAGGTAATTGCGCTAAAGTAATAATTCCAAGATATTTCTCAATATCTTCTTCTTTCAGGATCGTATCGTTCATCAGATACTGGATCACAATGGCTGCTGCCATCAATATAAATCCAAGAACTGCTCCGATCAATACGTTCTTCTTAAGACTTGGGCTGTCTGGTTTATCTGCCTTATATGCCTTTTCGATGATCGTTGGTGATTTCACGTCCATCTTCTCTGCAACTGTCTTCGCTGTTACTTCTGCAAGATCCTGTGTGATGCTCTGTGCAAGTGCTGCATCCTTATCTGTTATCGTAATCTGCATGATACGTGTATCAGATGGATTCTCCACCGTGATCTTCTTCTCTAATTCTTTATAATCCATATCAAGCTTCAGATCTGCGATCACCTGTTCAAGGACTGGTCTTGTCTTAACAATTACCATATAATCCTGTGTTAACTGAGTACCCATTGTAAGATCTGTAAGCTGTGAAAGTCCACCCTTTGAAACAACATAAAGCTGTGCTGTAGAAGAATAGATCGGTGTCATCGCAAACTTCGTGATCAATCCTGATGCACCTGCAAAGACGATTGCTGTCAACAAAATCCAAACGATCTTCTTCTTCAATGCCAAAAACAATTCCCTTAAATCAATCTCGATCTCATCATCATTCTCTAACTCGTACATAGATGTTTTTATCCCTTCTTTAATTAAATACTTTTCCCCTCAAGCATCTTTCTTGGATTCTCATAAAGAATCTGGTCCGCATGCTTCTTCCGTACAACTTCTGCTGCCGGTTTCATATTTGGTCTTCTTGTCCGGAAATCGTGACAATCCGTTCCAAGGAAATGAACCAGTCCTTCTTTCATAATCTTCTTACAAAAAGATGCTCGTTTATCAAAAATTCCTCCGATCAGGCTTTCCGCATTTATCTGAATATATGCACCTGTTTCGACCAGTTCGACAATCTTGTCTACATGTCCGAAAACTGCTTTGTATCGCTCTACATGCGCAAGGATTGGAATATATCCTGCATATACAAAATCCTGAACCGCGCGATATATATGCGAATAGGCATCTGATGTCGCAAACTCCACTAAAACATAACGGGTCCCATTCATCGTCAATGCTTTCCCTTGTTTCAGATCTGAAACTGTCCCTTGCTGATAATATAATTCGCTCCCAAGGTATAGCTGAATCTCTGGATAATACTTGTATGCCTTCTCTCTGATCGCCTCAAACTTCTCTCTCAATACTTCTGTATCCGGATGTCCAAACTTCGGACCGTAATGCGGAGTCAGTATTACCTGATCCACGCCTTGTTCCCGTTCTTCATCCAACAGTCCCATTGAATCATTGATGTCCTTTGCTCCATCATCAACTCCATATAATATATGTGTATGAATATCTATCAACGCCATAACAATCTCTTTTCTAAGTCTGATATTTATATTATTTTTGATAACTTAAGAAATATACTAATATAATATACCATCTTTATTCTCAAGTTACAATGCTTTTTCTTATCAAAAAGAAATACAATTTATACTATTCTTTGCTGAACTCAACTAACTCTAATCCCTCATTACGATCAAGTACAAACTGGATTCCCCATTCATTCTTAAATAACAACAGTGGATTTCCTCGCATATCTTTGACTTTCTTAACTTCAGATACACCACGTAATTTGTTCATATCCGTGTTGCGGTCTTTGATCCAGCGGATTGCCTGATATGGCAATGGTTCTAAACGGATCTCGCAGTTGTATTCATTTTCCAGACGGTATTTTAAGACATCAAACTGAAGTGTTCCTACAACTCCGACGATGATCTCTGCAAATCCTGCTTCATGTTCCTGGAAGATCTGGATAGCACCTTCCTGTGCAATCTGTTCTACACCTTTCACAAACTGCTTACGCTTCATAGAATCTAACTGGATGACTCTTGCAAAATGTTCTGGTGCGAATGTTGGGATTCCTTCATATTCAAAGTCATCTTTTGGAAGGCAGACAGTGTCTCCGATAGAGAAGATTCCCGGGTCAAATACTCCGATGATATCTCCTGCATACGCCTCTTCTACGATCTTACGTTCCTGTGCCATGATCTGCTGTGGCTGGGAAAGCCTCATCTTTTTCTTACTCTGTACATGTTTTACTTCCATGTTCGCTTCGAATTTACCGGAACAGATTCTCATAAATGCAATTCTGTCACGGTGATTTTTGTTCATATTTGCCTGAATCTTAAAGACAAACGCTGAAAAACCATTTTCCACAGGATCTACTTCTTCTCCCTTGGATGTTCTTGCAAGTGGTCTGTTTGTCATCTTCAGGAAATGCTCTAAGAATGGTTCTACACCAAAGTTTGTAAGTGCTGATCCAAAGAATACTGGAGATAGTTTTCCCTGATGTACTTTCTCCATATCAAGATCTGCTGCCGCACCATCTAATAATTCAATTTCTTCCATCAGATTCTCATAGAAATCTTCTCCGATCAAATCTGCTGCATTATCATCATCTGCTGAAATGATCGTTTCTTTTGCTTCTTTTGCACCACCTGTGGAGACTGCCTCGAATCGTAAGATATTTCTTGATGCACGCTCGTATACACCCTTAAATTCTTTTCCACATCCGATTGGCCAGTTGATCGGACATGTCTCGATCCCTAAGACTTTCTCGATATCGTCTAACAAATCGAAAGTATCCTTAGCTTCACGGTCCATCTTATTGATAAATGTAAAGATCGGGATATGTCTCATAACACAGACCTTAAATAACTTGATCGTCTGTGGCTCCACACCCTTGGAAGCATCGATCACCATGACGGCACAATCCGCTGCCATCAGTGTACGATACGTATCTTCTGAGAAATCCTCATGTCCTGGTGTATCAAGGATATTGATACATTTTCCTTCGTATTCAAACTGTAATACAGAAGAAGTGACAGAGATACCTCTTTCTTTTTCAATCTCCATCCAGTCAGATACTGCATGTTTAGAGTTTGCCTTTCCTTTCACAGACCCCGCTGTATTGATCGCTCCTCCATATAAAAGGAACTTCTCAGTCAACGTTGTCTTACCGGCATCCGGATGGGAAATGATCGCAAAGGTTCTTCTGCGGCCGATCTCCTGCTCAATACTGTTTGCCATAATCTTTTTCCTCTTTTCTATTTTTATCTATTATTTTACATTTCTACGCATACTTAGTCATATTATCACACCACTTCTTAAATTTCTACTGATTCTTTATAAAAAATATGCTTTTAACTATTGCTTTTCCCAAGAAACACAAGTGTTTTTCGATGTTAATTCGTGGTATAATGATTCTATATTAAATCTAGGAGGATATCTCATGAGCAATACAATCTTACGCAATGAAAATGTATCTGTCACTTTAAAATCTCTTGGTGGGGAACTGACTTCTATCAAAGATGCTTCTGGTACGGAATATCTCTGGCAGGGAAACCCTGACTTCTGGAGCGGACAGGCACCTGTCTTATTTCCGATCGTTGGATGTTTAAGAAATGGAACTGCATCCATCGGTGATTCTAAGACTTGTTCTTTTGGCCGTCATGGTCTTGCAAGAAGATTAGAATTTACTTTGGTTTCTTCTTCTGAAACTTGTGCTGTTTATTCTTTGAAAGCGGATGATTCTACAAAAGAACAGTATCCTTATGATTTTGAACTCCAGATGATCTATGAATTGACAGATCATGGTGTAAAAGTCAGTCATAAGGTGATCAATCATGGGGACATTGTTATGCCTTACTGTATTGGCGGTCATCCTGCATTTAACTGTCCAGTGTATGAAGGGGAGAATTTTGAAGATTATATCGTGGAATTTGAACAACCGGAAACTGCTGCCTGTGCACAGCTTACAGATGATGGTTTGATCAATAACAACGATCGTATTCCTGTTCTTGATCATGAAACTGTGATCCATGTAAAACATTCTTTATTTTACAAGGATGCTTTGATCTTTGATCAGTTGAAATCACGCACGGTTGCATTAAAACATAAGGAAAGCGGTCATGGTATCTTAGTTACTTTCCCTGATTTTGATTATCTGGGTGTATGGTCTAGTGCAAATGATGGACCTTTTGTTGCTTTGGAACCTTGGAGTGGAACTTCTACCTGCAGTGATGAGGATGATGTGTTTGAACATAAAAGAGGGGTGCGATTCTTGGAGCCTGGAGAACATGAAACTTTGAGTTTTGTGATTGAGATTTTGATTTGAATGTAGTTGATTAATAATTGCAAAAAAGCAGCAACATCACCAACCTATGTAGAATCTTGGAATTTATTGTATATGGATTTAATGAGGTTTTTCTACTAAGATTATGCGATATTGCTGTTTTTTATTTTCTATAATATATTGATGTGAAATTCGTATTCTTTCACTTCCCCTGCCTGTGCATACTGGATATTTCGTTTTTCTTCGAATTTATCACCTTCATCGCTGCAGGTTGAGAGTCCGATCCATGGTTCCAGCGCTACGAAATCTGCTTCTTTGGCTGTTGACCATAGGATCAGATATGGGAACTGGTTAAAGTCTATGCGGATTCCTTTGTTATGTTTTTTACTCTTTAATGTGACTGCTCTGGATTTCAGCTGGTCTAAGATGACTGCGTCTACGGAGAACAAATCATGTTTTAATGGTAATGTGTCTGTGTCTTTTAAGAATTCGCTTCTGTGTTCCATGTCGATCAGTCCAGTTTCTGTGACTGGAGTTGGAACGGTGCAGGTTTCTTTTTGCTCAAAAACTAATTCGTAGTCTTCGTAACTTTCCTCTTTATAGAGTGGGCAGTGGAATCCTGGGTGTCCTCCGATCTGAAATGGCATGATTTCTTTGTCTTTATTTTCAATAATATATCTGGTTGTGATCTTCTTACCTTCCAGGATATAGTTGATTCCCAGTTTGAATTCATATGGATACTGAGCAAGCATTTCTTCGTTGCTTTCAATCTCGAATAAGATGCTGTTTTCTGTCTGCTCAACACACTTGAATTCTTTTTTTCTTACGACACCATGTCTTGGCATGTTTGTCTGTTTTCTATTTCCAATCTGTGCTTTATCATCTCTGATGCTTCCACAAATTGGAAATAGAACTGGTGCCTGTCCGGACCAGTACTCTGGATTTCCTTCCCAGAGGTATTCCACTCCATCATTGTCTTTGATGGAATGAAGTGTTGCTCCCTTGGATTCGAAGACCACGGTGAGTTTTTTATTTTTTAATGTATATTCCATATTGATCTTCCCCTGTAAATTATAATTTCTTGATCTCTACCTGTGGAAGGATGTTTTCTACATCTTCCTTGCGGATATGTCCTGTTTCTGGATTGATTGCATTGGCTGCGGATACGGCGATCGCATAGGTCAGGGCATCCTGAATCCCTTTTCCCTGTTTGAATGCGACTGCAAATGCTCCCACCATAGAATCTCCACATCCTACGGTATTGACTGCTTTTAATTTCGGTGGTTTACCATGGAAGATTCCTTCTTCACATACGACTAAAGCTCCATCTCCACCTAAAGATACAACAACATATTCGATTCCGTATTTCTCACGCATTTCTTTGGCTGCATCGATCGTCTGATATCTATTTTCGATCTTGATACCAAGTAAAGCTTCTAGTTCTTCGTCATTTGGCTTAACCATTGTTGGTCCTGCTTTGATTCCTTCTTTTAAGTAATCTCCACTCGTATCTAAAATGACTTTCTTTCCCTTGTTTTTGATCATTTTAACTAATGTTGCATAGATGTCTTTTTGAACCCCGGCTGGTATGCTTCCTGATATTGTGATGATATCGCTTTCGTCAACAATTCGGTCAAAATCTTCTAAAAACTGCTGTATTTCTTCTTCACTGACTGGTGCTCCAGGTTCTAAGTATTCTGTAGACGACTCATCTTCTGCCAAAATGTTGATGCAGCTTCTTGTCTCTGACTGTGTTTTTGTAAATCTGCTTGGGATTCCATCTTTCTTTAACATGTCTTCCACATAAGCTCCGTTAAATCCTCCGGCAAATCCTGTTGCTAACACTTCTTCTCCACAAAAATCTATGATTCTTGATACATTTAATCCTTTTCCGCCTGCAGAATTGACACATTTCTGGACACGTGCAACCGTTCCTGGTACAACAATGCCTTTGATATAGTATGCTTTATCTACAGATACATTTAATGTTACCGTTGTAATCATAATTATGCCTCACTGTCAATTAAAATCTTACCTTTTACAGTTCCTGGTGTTTTGTACATTTCGAATGCTTCATCAATCCTGCTTAATGGTATCTTCTTAAAGATTAAAGAATCTTCAAATTTTAACTGTCCTGTCTTGAAATAATGTGCTGTTAAGATCCATTCTTTTCCTGGAAATGGAGCACTATATGACATCCATGAACCTGTTAATGTAAATTCTTTTCGATTGATGTTTTCCCATTCTTTTACGGAAAAGTTTAATTCTCTTGTCGGTGTTCCGATAAAGCATACACTAGCTTTATTTGCAGCCAATTCGAATGCATATTTCATTGTTGTAGTCACTCCAGCTGTTTCATAAATATACCCGAATCCTTTTCCATCTGTTACTGCCATTGCCTGATTCATAAAGTCTTCGTCTAAAGTGTTAATTCCTTCATCTACCCCTAATTTTTTCGCTAATTCAAGTCTTTCTGGACTAATATCAAATACAACAACTTTCTTTGCTCCAAAAATCTTTGCCCATTGTGCTGTGAATAATCCGATGGTTCCCCCACCAAGAATCGCAACGCATTCTCCTGCATGATAATCCACTCTGTTTAATCCATGAAGTGCGACAGTTGCTGGTTCAAAGAATGCCCCTTGTTCGAAGCTTACTTCATCTTCGAATTTGACTGCATTCTTTTCTGGAACTGTTACATATTCCGCAAAACTTCCAAATTCTCTAGATCCAATAAAGCTGTAATGCTTACACAAAGAATAATTTCCTTTCTGACAATCTTCACATTCCATACATGGTACCAATGGAACCCCGGCAACACGATCACCTTTTTTTAGTGTTGTAACTCCTTCTCCAACTTCTTCAATCGTACCTGAAAATTCATGTCCTAATACATTAGGGAAGAAATGACATGCATCTCCGTTTACTCGTGGTACGTCTGATCCACAGATTCCTGTATATTTTACTTTAATTAAAACCTGCCCTTTCTTTGGCTGTGGTTTTTCAATTTCTTCATAACGAATATCATTTTTTGCGTGTACAACTCCTGCTTTCATGCTTATTCTCCTTCCTGATGTATTAGTTTGCTTTTCCTACACTCTTGCATACTTTCATTTTGGACATAACGTATTCTTTGACACATTCTTTTCCTGCTGCATTGTATTTCTTAGGGTCAATGACATCTGGATTTTCTTCAAATACTTTTTCAACTCCGTTTGTAAATGCAATTCTTAAATCTGTTGCATAATTTACTTTACAGATTCCTCGATTTACACACTCTGTAACGGTTGCATCTGGTACACCGCTTGTTCCGTGTAATACTAATGGAATATCAACAACTTTACGAATTTCTGATAATCGATCTAAGTCAAGTTTTGGTTCTCCTTTGTATACACCGTGCGCTGTTCCGATTGCCACAGCTAAGGATGTAACTCCTGTTTGTTTTACAAATTCGACAGCCTGTGCTGGATCTGTATATGGGTTGTCATCTCCACCATCTAAGTCATCTTCTTTTCCTCCAACTTTACCAAGTTCTGCTTCAACTGGAATTCCTGATGGTGCACATGCATCTGCAACTGCTTTGGATACTGCAACATTTTCTTCAAAACTTCCGTGAGATCCATCGATCATGATAGATGTGTATCCTGTTCTGTATGCCTGCATTGCTAATTCAAAACTGCTTCCATGGTCTAAATGCATGGCTACTGGCACGCTTGCTCTTTCTGCTGCTGCTTTTACATTTGCTAGGAAGAAATCTAATCCTGCATATTTAACTGTAGATGGTGTTGTCTGCATGATAACTGGAGATTTTAACTCCTCTGCTGCTTCCATAACCGCCATGACCATTTCCATATTCTCTACATTGAAAGCCCCAACTGCATAATTTCCTGCCTGGGCATCTAATAACATCTGTTTTGTTGTAACTAAAGGCATCTCTTTTTCCTCCTCTAAAGTTCGGGGCAGACTTTTTTAAGTCCGCCCGTTCATATATTTACACTTTTATATCATTGTTTGCTTGTTTTTAATATTCGCTTTCTTTTAAAGCTGCTGCTCTCTGTTTAGATCCACGAACTGTAAAGATCATGCAAATCACATAAATGATTCCGATAATTACCAGTCCTTTGATGTTCTGCTGTGTCACGATCTGTGTATACAGATATGTGATTGGACTTCCACCCTGATCAAGTGCTGCTACCTGTGAAGCTCCGTTTGTTAGGTTTACAGATTTCGCTAATGCTGTTGTCCAAGGGATTGCCTGACTTGCGATCCAGATGGTTGTGAACATGATCACACATCCTGAAATCAATGATCTGAATAAATTTCCTCTATGTACTGCTACTGCGATACCAATGAAGAATCCGATTGTTGCTAAATCACCAAATGGAAGGATTGTATTTCCTGGCACGATGATCGCGATCAAGATTGTTAATGGAATGAAGATCAGTCCAACTGTTACGACTTCTGAATCTCCAAGGATGATTGCTGGGTCAAGTCCGATATAAAATTCAGCTTCTCCAGACTGAGATTTCTTTGTTAAGATTTCTTTCATTCTTTCTGATAATGGCATTAATCCGTCCATGATACATTTTGTGATCTTAGGCATTAATACCATAACGGCTGACATCTTGATACCTAACTGGAATGCTGCTGAGAAATCATATCCAGCTAAGGCTCCTACGATTGCACCAAGGATACCACCGATAACGATAGGCTCTGCTAATACTCCAACTTTTTCCTGTAAATTATCGATTGAAAAATCAATTTTATTTAATCCAGGAATCTTCTCAATAATTGCATCAATTGCAAATGCAAATGGTGCCATCCATGTTCCTGTTCCATGAGGTACAGTGATTCCGTCTAATTCAAAGTAATCTTCCATTAATGGCGCATAAAGATCACCAAATTTATAAGCAATGATAGCATGAACAACAACTCCACCAATACCGATCGCAAAGTTTCCTGTGACTGCATATGCGATCGCTCCTGTAAATGTCATATGCCAGATATTCCAAATATCAATATTAACTGTTTTTGTAAGTTTTAATACTAACATGATAATGTTGACTAAGATCGCGACTGGAATCGCAACAGTTGCGATACTTGATGCCCATGTGATTGGGGACATTCCTGGCCATCCAAGGTCTACAACACTCATGCTTAATCCAAAGTTTTTAGACATCTGCTGTGCAGCTGGTCCAAGGTTTGCGTTCATCATGTCTACGATCAGTCCTAATCCTACAAAACCCACACCAACCATCAAACCTGCACGAACCGCTTTACCAATTTTTACTCCTACGATAATACTTAAGATCGCAATTACAAGTGGAAGCATTGCGGACGCTCCCATATCAATGATGTAATTGATCATATCTCCAAAAATTCCCATGTTTGTCTCTCCCTTTTTTTTGATTTTATTCTATATTTTTACATATACCTTTATAAAAAAACCATTTTAAAATAAACGTTTCAAATAAATTTTATATTCATTTCTTATGTCTTTTTAAAATGGTCTCTTACGTCTAGTCTTTTCTTTCATCTTACTTATTTAATACTTCAAGAATCTTAGCTTTTGTCTTATCTACACCTAATCCTGATACAAATGGCATTCCTGTAATAAGAGGTACTCCAAAGTCTCTTTTTACCTTTGATGTTGTCACGATCAGATCTGCTGGAAGATTAGATGCGATCTCTGAAATTCTTACCTGTGCGATTTCGATATCAATGTTATTTTCTTTTGCTAATTCTACGATTGCGTTTGCTGCGATTGTTGATGTTGCGACTGCTCCTCCACATGCTACGATTACTTTCTTCTTCATAATTATATATTCTCCTTTTCTTTGATGATTTCGATGATTTCTTTTGCGTCTTTTGCTTTGATTAATTTCTTTAATACTTCCTGATCCTGAAGGACTGCCAAGATTGCCTGTAATAATTCAAGATGTCCTTTCTCATCAACTGCCAGCATGAAAATGACTTGTGCATTTACATATTCATCATCCGTTCCCATCTCTACAAATTCGACTGGTTGTTTTAATGTTGCGATTGCAATTCCTTTTTTGTTTACATGGCTTACGTCTGTATGTGGAATTGCGACTCCTTTTTCTCCTGTATTGATTCCTGTTGGAAATTCAGCTTCACGATCTTTTAAAGCCTGCACATAACTTTCTTTGCAATACCCTTGTTTTACAAGTTTTCCTCCGAGTGCTTCAAAAATGTCATCGCTTGATTTTGCTTCGAGTCCCGGTATGATCAGTTCTTCCTTCAGCTTTTCCCAAACCATTTTTGTGACTCCTCCTTTTTTCTCTTTTCTACTCTATTTTTTGTTACTTTGAAGTGACGTCCTTTCGATGGTTTTATTATATTATGGTTGCAAAGAAAAAAACAGTCAAAAGACTTTCCTTGATTTTTGCAAAAATATAAACAGATTGAAAACTTTTCAAAAATCTGTGAAAGGTTTTCAACCTGCTTTACTTTCTTCTATAACAATGTATCTTATTATTTGATACGTATCTCGTATTTCCTTATCGTATCTGCGGCCTCTTCTGGTGTCTTCGCTGCTGCAAGTTCTTCCTTAAACCCACGATTTGTCAGCATATTGACCAAATGAAAGAAGGCTTTCATATGCTTTTTATGATCTTCTGTGCTCATGCAGCAGAAAAATCTTACCTTAGCGATCTCTCCGTCAATATCTTCGATCGTAACAGGTTCTTTTAAGCGGATCAAGTTCATTCCAACTTCATTGCATCCTCTGTCAAATCCTTCATGTGGTAATGCAAATTCTGGAGAGATTATAATGTAGGCACCATTCTCCTTTACATTGTCGATCATGGCATCAATATATTTATCTTCTATCTTGCCTTGATCTAATAATGGCTGTGCCGATCTGATAATCGCATCTCTCCAATCACTACATTCTATGTCTAGCTGAATATCGGCTGCTGTTAATAATTCACATAAAAATGGTTCCTGTATCTCTACTTCAATCCCAAAGAATTCCTGTACTTTTCTTGTTACTTGATTCATCAATGAAGGATCTTTGATAATCTGACTTAATTCATCGATCAATTTCTGTGCATCTTTTTGTGGCAATGCAACTCTTTCCTGAATCGGAATTGGTTCAATCTTATGTTTTTCCTGAATCTCTTCAATCTTTCCATTTACTCTTAAATAATCTTCATCAGAAAATACCGGAGATACAAGAATGTATTCCCCTTCATAGTCTCTTAATGGAATTGTTGATATCACGAGATCAATATTCTGATACTTCTCATTATCCAGTAAATGTGCTGAAACTACATCTACCACATGAAAATCAAAACGATTCCTCATCTTGGCAAGAAGCAGCTGCGAAGTTCCGATTCCTCCGCCACATACGATCAGCACACGGAATTCCACTTCTTTTTTCTTTCTGCGCTCTAGCGCTGCACAAATATGAATTACAATATAGTCAATCTCAATCTCAGATATCTCTCGATCCATAAAATTACTTAGCATATCTTTATACTTTTGAACAACTTCTAAGACCTTAGGATTCTTTTCCACATATTGTTTTAGAAAATCATCCCTCTGTGTTACATTAAAGGAACGCATAATGATAGATTCTAAATGATCTGTCAGATTCTCATAAAACGCAAAATCTCTATTTAAGTTTACACCAAGATCTTTTGAAATATGTTCAATAAATTTTCTTGTAACCAGTTGAAGTCCTATAATCTTTTGTTCTCTTCGCTGTCTTTTTACATAGCTCATACTATCCAGCACACCACATAAGAAATCCACTTCGCCTTTGGCATCTTCTAAATCCCAATACTGACAGATGTATTTTTGAATATCTTTCGCCATTGCATATTTGCTTTTGTTCCCTTCAATTGGTTCTGTCATTACATTTCCATTGCGAATTCTTTCAATGGAAAGCATCAGATATTGAAGTAAATAGTCAAAAGAATCATCCGTCATAAATCTTCCATAGGCATGTTCCTGTTCATTGATGATCTTTTGAAGATTCCTTCGTTCATCTTCACTCATCTTAATTTCCATATTCAGACCTTTAAAAAAACTCCGGATTGTTGAATTTTCTTTAATTCCATTAGAACCTACAGACATTAATCTTAATAAGAATAAACGTTTATCTCCTTCTAATCCTTCAAGTCTTAATCCTTTATTTGAATGTGAGATTACTTTTAATTTTCCTGATTCCAACATTCTTTTGACTTCATCCAGATCATTAATGATCGTAGCACGGCTTACATATAATATATCTGCGATTTGTGATAATGTAATATGATCTTTCGTATTGATCAAAATTGCTGCTGCAAGCATTCTTCGTTCTTCTTTTGATAGTTTGTATGTATAAAAATCTTCCTGCTGTGTTGTCTCTCTCGCCTGACTTATATCTTCTTCCATCACGATTAAGCCGTTACTTCCAAAACGGATCGGTTTGATCTCTTGTTCTTTGAGGTAGTCATTGATATCTTTAATATCATTACGAATCGTGCGTTCTGAAACCTCAAATTTTGCTGCTAGTGTTGAAATCGTGTGATCATTTTCTCTTCGGCCTAACAAATCTAATATTTCTTTTGATCGCTTTTTCATATGATTTTGCCTCCTGTGTAATGTATATATTATAATACATTACGCAAGAGGCTTCAAAGTATTTTATAAATTCAACGCTTCGATTGGTTTTAAATTCGCTGCCTTATTAGCAGGATATAATCCAAACACGATTCCAAGTATCGCTGAAAATGCTAATGCGATCAGACTAATTCCTGCTGATATCGTATAATCTGCTGACATTAACTGATTCATTCCAAAAATGGTTGCTGCACTTAATGCGATTCCGATCACACCTCCCATACAGGACAGAACGGTTGACTCGATCATAAATTGAGCCAGGATATCTTTCTTCTTCGCCCCGATGGCTTTTCGGATTCCGATCTCTTTTGTTCGTTCTGTAACGGACACAAGCATGATGTTCATGATTCCGATCCCACCTACCAGAAGTGAGATTCCTGCGATTCCTCCGATCATATATGTCATGGAGTTTGTAACGTCGCTGACGCTGTCTGCGATATCAGACTGATTTGTGATCGTATAGGAATCTTCATCTCCTGTTTTTTCTAACAGGAAGCTATCTACTGCACTTTCTGCCATGTTAAGCATTCCTTCATTTGTTGCAGATACATAAAAACTGCTGATCGTGCTGTTTTGCATGATCCTTTGTGCTGTTGTAAATGGAGTATAGATTACTGAATCGTTGGAGTCTCTCTGAGATGATCCATCTTCTTCTAAGACTCCTATGATCTTGAAGTTTCTTCCTGAGATTCGGATTGTTTCTCCTTCTACATCGGTATGTCCAAATAAGTCTTTGGCTGCTGTGACTCCAATGAGGCAGACTTGCAGCCGGTTATCATTATCTACATCTAAGATATAACGTCCTTTTTGTACACTGATATTTTGAATATCTTCGTATTCCTCTGTAATTCCTTTTAATGTTACACTGGATGAATTTCCAGATGCTTTTGCTGTAGAGCTTCCTGAAATGATCGGTGATACACTCTCGATTGCTGGGTTATTTTCAAGGCTTTTAATGTCACTGGTTGTGATCTTATTGCTTCTTCTGCTTGTTACCGTTGCTGAGATCACATTGCCGCCTAATTGTGATAATGTGTCACTGACGTTATTTGTCGTACTTTGTACAATCGATACAAGAACTGTAACACTCATCACACCGATAATGATTCCAAGCATGGTTAAGAATGATCTTAATTTTGTTGAACATATAGAAGCAAATGCCATTTTAATTGCTTGTGTGATCTTCATATTCTGCCTCACCTCCTGAATCTTTTATGATCTTTCCATCGCTGATTTGTACCTGTCGCGGTGCTTCCATTGCCACATTGTTGTCATGTGTGATCAATACGATCGTATTTCCTTCTTCATAAAGGTTATGCAGCAACATCATGATCTCTTTTCCTGATCTGGAATCTAAATTTCCTGTCGGTTCGTCGGCAAGGATCAGGGATGGCTCTCCGACTAACGCTCTTGCGATCGCGACCCTTTGCTGCTGTCCTCCGGAAAGCTGATTAGGTTTGTGGTTCATTCGTTTTTCCAAACCAACTGCTTTTAATGCCTTTACTGCTTTTTCTCTTCGCTTCTTTGTCGGCATTCCCTGATAGATCAGCGGAAGTTCTACATTCTCCAGTGCGGAGAGTTTTGGTAGCAGATGGAACTGTTGAAAGATAAATCCAATCTTTTTATTGCGGATCACTGATAATTCTTTTTCTTTACATTTTAAAATATCTGTTCCATCCAGTGTTATTTCTCCAGAATCCGGGCGGTCAAGGCATCCAAGCATATTCATAAATGTTGATTTTCCGCTTCCTGACTGCCCGATGATTGCCACAAATTCGTGCTCTTTGATCGAAAGTGACACATCATCCAATGCATGAACTTCTTCTCCACCAAGAAAATAAGTTTTCTTTAGATTTTTTACGGATATCATAATGATCACCTCCTACTGTTTTCCACCAGATGACATTCCACCGCCTTGCTTATTTCCACCTTGCATTCCACCACCAGATGGTGCATCCATTCCACCTTTCATATCGGATTTTTCATCAGAGCTGCTACTGCTTCTTGTGATGGTCTTAACCTGATCTCCTTCGCTGACTCCTGATGTGATCTGTGCATAAGTATCATTGATGATCCCTGTCTCTACTTTGGTCTGTGTTCCATTTTCATTGTCATCCGTTACTACTGTTACATAACTTTCCCCGTCTTTTGTCTGGATTGCTGATACTGGGACTAAGACCGCATTTTCTGCTTTGGCTGTTGTGATCGTTGCTGTGACACTCATGGATGGCAAAAGGTCAGCTGCATTACTTAACTGGATCGTGACTGGATATGTCGCAACTCCATCACTTGTTGATCCAACTTTCGATACTTTTGTTACTTTCCCTGTAAATGTCTTATCTTCCACTGCATCTGCTGTTACTGTAACACTCTGGCCTTTCTTGACACTTTTGATATCTAATTCATCAACATTGATCGTTACTTTATAACTGCTTGTTTTCAGTACTTTGCATACACTCTGGCCTTTACTGATCGTTTTTCCTTTTGTGATCGTGCCACTTACGATTCCATTATATTTTGATGTAACTGTCAGGTTACTTCTTTCTGTTTTCAAGGTTGATAACTTCATTGTCAGATCTTTATATTTTCGTACATTACTTGCATAATCATCATCGGATGAATCACTACCTTCAATCGTATCTTCTAGAGTTTCAATCTGGCTTTCTAACTGTGTGATTGAATCTTCCAGATCAGAACTTGTAAGCTTAGCGATCACATCTCCTTTTTTGACTGCCGCTCCGTCTTTTTTAAGAACTGACTGTACGGTGACATCACTGGAAAATGTGACATTTTGCGTTATTGCTTTTACAGAACCACTTCCTTCTACTGTCTTTTCAATCGTTCCTGTTGTTGCTTTCTGTGTCTGTACCGTTTTTTGTGGCTGCTTTTTCTGGAAGAAGAATTTATAAATTCCAAATCCTCCGCCACCAAGTAATGCTAAAATGATCACAATACAACATAGTTTATGATTCTTTATTTTTGATATCATATTTTTCTTTTCCATATATGCCTCCAATTCATATGCTGTTTTTGATTTTCTGTTTGTTATTGTAGAAAATCTTTTTGAACATCTCATGGTAGTTTTATGAACAGTACATGTTAATGTTATGAACATTTTGTGACTTGAAAACACTGGAATTTCCACATTTTTCGTGCTATCTTGTAGATAACAAACTTGTAGTTAGGAGTTATGATCATATGAATTGGCATGGAAAACGTTATTATTCGTTTGATAGTTTTTTAAAGAATTATTTTGGTGAGAAAATTTATAAAGTATCCTTAGATGGTGGTTTTACCTGTCCAAACAGAGATGGAACACTTGGAACTGGTGGTTGTATCTTTTGCAGTGAGGGCGGTTCCGGGGATTTTGCTTCTTCAGCTGCTTTGTCTGTGACAGATCAGATCACCGCTGGAATTGAGATGGTTTCTAGA
>CAJMOO010000035.1 GCA_905215045.1 uncultured bacterium
CTCGCATTCTTTAACCTCGCTGTGCGGCATACTCATATATAATAACAGCACTATTCTAATATGTCAATACTTATTTGTCGAAAAATTGGATTTTTTTCTTTTTTTCTTGTAATCTCCATAATTCCAAGCTTTGTAATGTCGACTGCGACTGCTTTTTTTGAGTCATCATTTAAATAATACTGCATTATCTGTAATAATTCTTTCTCATCTTCTTTCGATCTCATATCAATAAAATCGATCATGATGATCCCGGATAAATTTCTTAACCGGATCTGTCTTGCTGCTTCCTTTGCAGCTTCTAAATTTATTTTCTTAATATGTGCTTCCTGATTTTTCTTTCCGATAGATTTGCCAGTATTCACATCAATAACTGCCATTGCTTCTGTCTGCTCAATGTAGAGAAATCCCCCGGACTTCATAAAAATCTTCTGCTTAAATACTTCTGACAGGTAATGACGGACCCTGTATCTACGGTCAATGTCTCCTGCTTCATAAGAGCATAAAGATACCTCATACCCTTTTTTGGTAAGCTTCTCATATACATCTTCCTGATCTGTTACAATGCTGTCTGCCGCTTCCGGTTTTATATCATGTACAAGAACCGACAATGCATCATAATTTGTATCTACAAGCTGCGGTGCTTTTCGGTATGACTTCTTACAGATAATCTCCTGATACTTCTTTGCAAGCATATCCGCTTCACAAAGCACATCTTCCTTATCCGCTTTTGCTGCCTCAGTACGAAGAATAAAACCATATTCCTGTGTCACCAGAGGCTCTGCCATCTCTCTTAATTCCTGTTTCTTGTCTTTTTTATGAATCTTATTAGAAATCCCTACAGAAAGCTTGTCTGAAGTCAGCACAAGATATTTGCCAGTTAATTCAATCTGGTCTGATAACATTGGGCGTTTTTCCTTCGTCGCCTCTTTCTTTATCTGCACCAGAACTTCATCTCCCGCTTTATATTGCTTATGTTGCATGGAAAGAAATCCCATCTCATCTTCATCAAACTCGACAAAAGCTCCATTGATATTTTTCACAACATTTTTTACGATGCCTGTGTAAATATTTCCGATTTCGATTTTGGCTTTTTCACTCACGCATTGAAATTCCACTGGCTGGTGATCTTTTAATAACATACTTACCAGATGGTCTTTCATCTTTGTGATCACAATCTCTGTATGCGCCATTATTCTTTGATACTAGGAATCTCTACAACAGGATCCGTCTCTGCTTCATAGTCAATTCCTTCCTCATTAAATCCAAACATCTGGTAAAAGTCTTCCCAGTAACCATCAACATCTGCCAGTTCGGCCACATTATCTGTGTCAATCTCTTCCCAGCGTTTCTTCACTTCATCCTGAATGTCATCACGAAGCTCCAGATCATCCATACGAACCCATCCGTGTTCATCTGTGACTGTATCTGCTAATAATTTCTTTTCTTTAAATAAACGCTCAATCTGTTCGATACATCCTTCATGAACATTATTTTCTTTCATTACTTTGTATAATACAGACATATATAACGGAACAATTGGAATTGCCGCACTTGCCTGTGTTACCAGTCCTTTATTAACAGAGATCAGGGCTTTTACTCCAACTTCTTTTGTAATCTCATCGGCTGTCTGGTGCAGATGTTTCTTTGCCGCACCGATCGTTCCTTCAAAATAGATTGGATAAGTAAGTTCAGAACCAATGTAAGAGTATGCAACCGTACCTGCACCTTCAGATAATACATCAGCATCTTTTAAAGCCTGCATCCATAGTTTCCAGTCTTCACCACCCATAACTTTGACTGTAGCTTCCACTTCTTCTTCTGTCGCTGCCGGAATGCTCTTCATTCCAATGCTGTTATCCTTAAGATTTAAGTTTTTATTTGTAAATTCTTCTCCTGTTGTCTTTAGGACAGAACGATAAGTTTCTCCATCTGGTGTTGTTCTTCTTGGTGCTGCGAGACTGTATATAACAAGATCTACTTTACCAAAATCTTTTTTGATCGTTTCGATCGTCAGATCTTTAATTTCCTTAGAAAATGCATCTCCATTGATTGTTTTTGCATAGATTTCTTCTTCATTTGCAAACTGTTCAAATGCTGCTGTATTATACCATCCAGGACTTGCTGTCTTCTTTCCATTAGATGGTCGTTCAAACATGATTCCAAGTGTATCTGCATGACATCCAAACGCTGTTACGATTCTTGATGCCAGTCCATATCCTGTAGAGCATCCGATCACTAAGACTTTCTTTGCTTCTCCAGGAATTTCTCCCTGCGCTTTTACATAAGCGATCTGATCTGCTACATTCTTCTTACATCCTTCTGGATGTGCTGTTAAACATAAATAATCTTTGACTCTTGGTTTAATGATCATAAATTTTCTCCTTTAAAAAACATCAGTCCAATAAGGCAGATGTATATTTTACTAAAATCTGTTATTTAAAATTATAATATGTATCTGTTTTATCTGTCAAATTTTTATACTACATATTTTTAAATTCTGTTGGATATCTTTAAAAAGAATTCCATTTAAAGTTCTTTTTCATTCTGCGAAATCACACTTTTTCTGTATAGAAAAAAAGACATCTCTCAAAACGAGAAATGTCTTTTGATAAATCTTACTGAACAATTCTTCGAACTGTTACGATCTTTCTGTATCTTGCATTGTTGGAAATTTTGATTCCACCTCTTGGATATGGTGCTGAGTTGCTGGCATGTACGATCTTGTTATTTCCCATGTAGATTGCTACATGTCCGCTGTAACAGATTAAATCTCCTGCTTTCGCATTCTTGATTCCACCTTTTACTTTCTTACCGCATCTTCTCTGTGCACTTGAAGAATGAGGAAGGCTCTTTCCAAACTTCTTATATACACCTCTTGTAAATCCAGAACAATCTGTTCCTTTTGTTAAGCTTGATCCACCGTATTTGTATTTATTTCCTACAAATTTCTTTGCATATTTAACAACCTGCTGTCCTTTGCTGCTTGCTGCCTGAACTTCCTTTGTCTTTGTATGTACATTCATTGTAACTGCCGCCGATGCCATTGCTACTAATACTGCTAATCTTAAAATAATCTTTTTCATATCGTCTCCTATATGTATATATCAACTTTAATTTTATTTCAAATATTTCGTTCAACAGTTGATATTGTACGATATACAGCAACATTTGTCAACAGTTTTTTAAGATTATTTCAGTTTGCTTAATATTTTTGTAACATTTCTGTTTTTTCTCTTTAATAAGTCCAAATGTCGTTTTACGATCACTACTTCACGATCTGTAATGTTACCATCACTAAACTTTGCTTTTTCGACAATCTGATATGTCATTCGATCCGCTGTTTTGCTTGATTTTCCGAGCTTTTCGCCATATTTTTTAAATTCATTTTCATAATAAAGAATCTTTTCTTTGTTGCTCATTCTTCTTAATTTTCTTATATTTTGTAACATTTTCGTTAACATTATAATCATTAACATAATTATGACAAAAGGCACAAAATACATAGCTTTTTTTACATTTGTTACAAATTGTTTTTTATTTGGTACAATCGCATTCTGCTGTTTTTCAGCTTTTTCCGTACGTTCATACGCTGTTTTTCCCGTACTGACACCCGTAACATCTACTGGCACCCATCCAATATGTTCAAGATAAACCTCAACCCATGCATGTGCTTCATAATCCGTTACCTGCGCTTTTCCAAGCCTCCACTGATCTGACCTGATCCTATATCCTTCCACATACCTTGCTGGAATTTTGGCATTTCTGAGCATAAAAACTGCTGCCGATGCATACTGGGTACAAAATCCTTTTTTGCGGTCCTGTAAAAAATAAATAACTGGATCTTTCCCCTGAGGTGCAAGTCCCGGGCGGTAACTGTATTGGTAATTATATTTCAGATAAGAGCGGACTGCCTCGATATTTTCATAGACCGTTTTCTTCTTATCCGTCTTAACATCCAGTGATTTCAGACATTTTTTCATGTTCTTTGGAACCTTTAGGTACTCTTTTTTCACATAAGTCCCATAATCATACATTGATTTTATGTAATCTTTTTCCATGATCTCTTCCATCGTTGTTCCAATGCCGGAAAAATCAAGTTTCTGTACAGCCCGAAGTGCTGCCTGTGGATGAATGATCTGATAATATGTCATATCGTAGTCTTTTCGGTTTGTTGTTCTTTTGATCACACTGTCCGAAATAATATTTCCTTCCATCTGGCTTACATCGCAAAAATATGGGAACAAAAGATACTGATCCTGATTCTTCTCATAGTGTATCTTTAAAGATCTTTTTTCCGAAAATATAACGTCCTGGTCTGTTTTTATATAGCCTTTATCATATGTTACAAAATCATCCATATGAAGATCCGGAAATAGAAATGGAAGTTCTATGGCTGATTCCCCACCATATACGAGCGTCTCTTTTGTATCTGCCGTCCATTTCCCATTTGCATAATCACCGCTCACATAACTTTTAAGATAGAGGTCATCCTTCTCGGGTGCGTAAACTTCAAACAGTTTTTCTCCTGTCGGCGATACTTCCCCCACAGAGGCAATATCTCCATTTCCCAGTCCTCCTGAGGCAAGATAAGACTCCCCCTGTGTCATTTTTCGAATCTGCACGAGTATACTTCGTTTGATCATTGTATCTGCCGGAATTGTCGTCTGATCGTAAAAGTATAATGGAAATATCAACAAAACGCATAAGACTCCTGTCAACGTTCCAAATGCTCTCTTTCCTTTCCGCAGACTAAAATACATGATCCATGATCCGAGGAATAAAAAAAACACTGCGGAAATACTGTACGGTGCGATAATCAATACCGCACACTCCATCATCCCTGTAAACACAAACAAGATCAAAGGATACTTCCTCAAGAAAGACAGTATGATCCCAGCTGTCAAAAGAAAGAATATCACTGCCAACGCACTGTCTCTGCGGCTGCTTTCCATTTGCACAGATACATAATAATAAAACCCCAGATCCATACTCTGGTTCAGTGCAAGTGCCATCTTATTATTGATAATTCTAAAACCATTGAGCAGCTGTTCATGAAACAACAGGAAAAATAATCCTGCTGCAGCAATCATTCCATAGATACTTTGTTTCAGCCGGTCGCATAATATGCAGATTCCAAGAAACAAAGCAACACTTCCTATGATCATGATCCATTGATATCTAGAAACTCTGAATCCTGCAAAAATCCCCCATATGACAGATGCAAAAATAATTGCAGGCAGTATATATTCTGTTTGTATTTTCCTATTCTTCTGCATTATAACTCCATATCATATAAATATTTTTGTATATCTTCTATCTTGTCATCCATCATAACCATCTGTAGATCAGAAACGTCAGCAGATATTTCTGACATTCCTTGCTCAAATATATCCGTAAACAACTCTTCATACTGTTCTGTATGTTTCAGTAAAAATCTATGGTTTCCATAATAAATTTCCTGATAAATTCCCAGATCCGTGTAAAACAGCGAGATTGTATAAAATACAGAAAAATAATCAGAAATCCTGTCCCTTGCTACATTTTGAAAACTGATCCCAATCTTTATATTTTCTTCCATCTCATCTTCACTTTTCCTCACCCAGAGATCTCTGGATGCAGCGTAAAGGTTCCAGTGGATTCTTGAAAGCCTGTCTCCTTCTCGATATTTGCGCACGCCATCATATTCAAAACCCTGTTCCTTAGAATCCATCCTCTGGAATTTTTCATTCATTGCTCCAAGTTCATATGCATGCGGCATCACAAGTATCCGGATCTTTTGGTTTAGCTGCTTCTTTACTTTGTAAATTCCAGTAAGATCTTCCCATGAGACAGATATCACATTCATTATGAGACTGTCACATTCCTTCGGCCTTTCTGTAAAAAACACATCTTTTGTTTCCTGATTCCATCGAACCTTCTGTCTGTTTTTGATCTTTGTTCCATGAAATTTTGATTCCATTTCATATTCAACTTCAAAAATATAATCATCCTTCCACGGATGAATCCCAGAAATCTCTGGAGTGATCTTAATCATATCTCCCTGTGTTATGATCCGTTCCTGAACATTTACCTTAAATTTCAGCTGCTTTTCTTCTTTTTTGCAGCGGCTGATACTATAAATCAAAATAAGAAATAAGGATGCCATAAGGCACCCTCCAATCCAGTTTCCGTAAATGATCCAGTAAACAGCTGCAAATACTATGACAAAAAAATACATCTTTATCCTTTCTGATTGCCTTTTGGAAGCGGAACCTTATAAAAAATGTCTTTTAAGATTTCCTTCCTTGACTTTTTCTGAATCCTTGCTTCTTTACTTTTTATAACTCTGTGTTCGATCGTCTCAAGAAATACGTCTTCTACATCTTGTGGTATCACATAATCACGCCCGGCAAGATATGCATTCGCTTTTGACATGGCTAACAGGGCGATCGTTCCTCTTGGGCTGATTCCCAGTTCCAAATCTCTTGATCTTCTTGTTTCATTTGCGATCTCCACAATATATCTTACGATATCTTCATGAACAAACAAGCCGGTAACTTCTTCCCGTGCTTTCTTTAGTTCCTGTGCTGAAATCTGTTCTTTGATATTCTGCTCTGTCAGATCAACACTTCCCTGCATAAGCATCTGCACTTCACTTTCCACATCCGGATAACCAAGAGAAGTCCGGATCATAAATCTGTCTAACTGTGATTCCGGAAGTGTATGCGTTCCGATCGATCCAAATGGATTCTGTGTTGCGATCACAACATATGGGTCCGGCAGATCTCTTGTCACTCCGTCGACCGTGATCTTTCTTTCTTCCATCGCCTCTAATAACGCAGATTGTGTCTTTGGTGATGTTCTGTTGATCTCATCTGCCAGCAGAAGATTCGTCATCGCCGCACCCTGACGGTATTCAAAAGTTTCACTTTCCATATGATAGATAGAAAATCCAGCAATATCTGTTGGCATGATATCCGGCGTAAACTGAATTCTCTGGTATGAAAGTCCTAAAACCTTCGAAAATGCCAGTGCCAGCGTTGTCTTTCCAACTCCCGGAATATCTTCGATCAATACATGCCCTCCGGCAAGCACCGCTGTCATGATCTGATGAACCGTATGTTCTTTGCCGATCATAACACGATTGATCTCTTCCATTGCTTTTATGACTTTTTTATCCATCAAGATTTTGCTCATATTATCTTCCTCGTTTTGCTGTCATAACTATGATCACCATAACCACTGCAAGGCTTGCTGATGCTGCCGCAAGTCCTATATATCCATTTCCTGTGATTCCAGATAAGATATATCCGATACTTGCACACAATGCTACAGTCAGTGCATACGGCATCTGTGTTGATACATGATCGATATGTCTGCATTGTGCTCCAGCAGATGAAAGGATCGTTGTATCAGAAATCGGTGAAATATGGTCTCCGCAAACTGCCCCTGCAAGGATCGCTCCCACGCAGACAGACATCATCATATAATTACCGCTTAAGATCGTCACTGAAATAGGAATCAGAATTCCAAAAGTTCCCCATGATGTTCCTGTTGCAAATGCAAGTCCGAGTGAGATCAGGAAGAAGATCACGGGCATCACTGCAACTGCCATTGTACTTCCGCCGACTGCTGCTTTTACAAATCCCTGAATATTTAAATATTCAGCTCCACAGATTCCAGATAATGTCCATGCAAGACAAAGGATCATGATCGCTGATGTCATTGCCTTAAATCCCTGGGCAAAACTTCCACAAAAATCTACAAACGCAAGAACTTTTCTTGGAATGTATAAAATAAACGTGAAGATTAATGTCAGGAAAGAACCTAATACCAGACTTCTCGCACTTGAACAGTTTGCAAATGTTTCTGCTAATGGAACTCCTTGAAAGAATCCGCCTGTATAGAGCATAAATCCGATGCAGGATGCGATCAAAAATAAAATTGGCAGGATCAGATCTTTTACCTGTCCATGTCCAACAATCGGTACTTCTTCCTGATCGTCCACAATCTCTTCCAGATGCGCATTCAACTCATATTGTTTCATCTTTGAATAATCAATATTGACAATAATTAAAAATGCCAAAAATGCGAGTGTCAGCAAGGCATAATAGTTAAATGGGATTGCTTTTAAAAATAATGTAAACCCATCAATATTGCTTCCTGCTGGAAGTGATGAACCAACTGCTGCTGCCCAGCTTGAAATCGGTGCAATAATACATACGGGTGCTGCTGTCGCATCGATCACATATGCTAACTTAGCTCTTGTAACTTTATATTTATCTGTCACCGGACGCATAACCGTTCCGACTGTCAGACAGTTAAAATAATCATCAACGAAGATCACAACTCCAAGACAGATCGTTGCAAATAATGCTTGTCTCTTTGTTTTAATCGCTTTCGCTGCCCACTTTCCATAGGCTCTGGAAGCACCTGACTTCGTGATCAGTGCTACCAGAATTCCTAATAATACTAAAAACATTAAAATATCGCAATTGGCTCCAATTTTCTCCCCCATGATCGCGAAAATCGTATCCATTGCCTTGATCAGATGAAAATTATGATACATCAAGGCACCCGACGCGATTCCGATCATCAGCGATAAATATACCTCCTTGGTCATTAATGCCAAAACAATTGCAATCACTGGCGGAAGAATCGCCCAAAATGTACCTGTCATGTATATTTACTCCTTAATCCTTAATCTCTGTAATAGTTGATGAGACATCCTTTTAAGATGATCTCTCTCTCATCATCTGTTAATTCACCTAATGTCAAGGTGATCTCTTTCATTCCTTCATTTACCACATATGCAGGAATCTTTGTAAGTTTCTCCTCTACTGCTTTGCGGATATCTGGAACGAAGATATAATCTTTATTCTTAAATGGAAGTTCTCCTCTGTCAATCGTAAATGGAAGCATACCCCAGTTGATCAGATTAGAACGATATCTCTTTGTCGCATATTCATTTGCGATATTGGCCCATCCTCCTAATACTTTCTGGCAGGATGCTGCCTGTTCACGTGCAGAACCATCTCCTGGTTTCACTGCAAAGATCGTGCTTCCGATTCCTAAGTTATCCTGAGTTACATCTGCATAAGATTCTTTCACCGTTGCTAAAATATCTTTCACTTCTGGGAAAGCTTCCGCTGCATCTTCACCTGCTTCAATCGCTTTCTGTGCTTTCTGTACTTCTTTTGCAAGTCCTACATATGCAGGATCTTTTCTTGATAATGCGAATTCTGCAAGTCCTAATGGATTAGAACGATAAGATGAAGTTTCTCCGGATGGGATCAGTTCATCTGTTGTTGTTACAGGATCATGAATCTCTGATACAACTTTTAATAACATATTCTGTGGAAGTGCAGACATCTCTGGCCAATCTTTGATATTTGGTCCAAACTGAATCTCTACAGATGGATCTGCAACGCCTTTGCTGTCAAATACACGATTATCATAGATTGTCTTGTCAAAGTGATATTTTGGAATGAAGTCACTTGCTTCGACATCTGTTGCTGGTGTTAAATATCCTTTATTCGCTGCTGTTGCTGCGATAGAACGTGCATCCATCAATGCAACGGAAGAAATCTGTCCATTCTGAAGTTTAGATCCTTCACGGTTCGGGAAGTTTCTTGTTGAATGACGGATACTAAATGCATTGTTTGCTGGTGTATCTCCAGCACCAAAGCATGGTCCGCAGAATGCCGTCTTAACGATCGCACCTGTCTGCATCAGATCAGCCACAGCACCATTCTTCACAAGTTCCATATAAATTGGTGTACTTGCAGGATATACACTTAATGTAAATTCATCAGAACCAATGCTTGCTCCTTTTAAGATATTCGCAGCTGCACAGATATTTTCATATCCACCACCAGCACATCCTGCGATGATTCCCTGATCTACATAGAGTTTTCCATCACGTACTTTATCACGTAATGAATAATCAACGGCACCATCTAAACTTACTAATGCACGTTTCTCTACATCAGCTAAGATATCATCAAGGTTTGCATTCACTTCCTCGATCGTGTATGTATTACTTGGATGGAATGGCATAGCGATCATTGGTTTGATCTTATCTAAGTCTACTTCCACGATTCCATCATAATATGCAACTTTTCCAGGATTTAATTCCTTAAAGTCTTCAGATCTTCCATGAATCTCATAAAATTCTTTGATCTTGTCATCGGTTCTCCAGATAGAAGATAAACATGTTGTCTCTGTTGTCATAACATCGACACCGATTCTGAAATCTGCACTTAAATTAGACACACCAGGTCCTACAAATTCCATAACCTTATTGTTTACGTAACCTTTCTCAAATACTGCTCCAATAATTGCCAGTGCCACATCCTGTGGTCCAACACCTTTGACTGGTTTACCTTTTAAATAAATTCCGATCACACCAGGCATATTGATATCATAAGTTCTGTTAAGCAGCTGTTTTACAAGCTCTGGTCCACCTTCTCCCATTGCCATGGTTCCAAGTGCTCCGTAACGTGTATGGCTGTCTGATCCAAGGATCATCTTTCCACCGCCAGCTAACATCTCTCTTGCAAACTGGTGGATAACTGCCTGATGAGGTGGTACATAAACTCCACCATATTTCTTTGCGGCTGTTAAGCCAAACATATGATCATCTTCGTTGATGGTTCCGCCAACAGCACACAGACTGTTATGACAGTTTGTTAAGACATATGGTACCGGGAATTTCTCGATTCCTGATGCTCTTGCTGTCTGGATAATTCCAACAAACGTAATATCATGGGATGTTAATTTATCAAACTTGATCTGAAGTTTTTCCATGTTACCGGATGTGTTGTGGTCTCTTAAAATACCATATGCAATGGTATTCTTCGCAGCGTCCTCTTTGGATACTGCTTCACCAACAAGCTGTTTTAATGCTCCGGCTTCAGATTCTTTTACCAAAGTTGTTCCGTCTACAAGATATGCGCCTTCTGAAAATAATTGAATCATGTATCTGTCCTCCTGCAATGCATTTTTCTAGTTATTATAACATACTTCTACACTTTATGGAAGTAAAACGTTAAAAGGTGCAGACACCGAAGCTCTGCACCTTATGTATTTTATTTGCCCTAAATGAGGATCAGATAGACTGTTGCGATGGAAATAACGATCTGAATGATCGCAAATCTGAAAACAGCCTGTGTATTAGACCAGCCGATTTTCTTACGGACATGGTCATGAAGCGGCATTGTTGTATTCGCAAAAATATGAATCTTTAAAAATCTAAGTAATGCAACTTTTAAAAGTCCTAATCCACCATCAAGAATCAGTACTAATGCTACTAATAGGAATAAGAATGGACTTCCTGTCTTAAGCACTGCAATACTAATAAAAATTCCCATTGCACGGCTTCCTGCATCTCCCATCATCAGACGGCTTGGTGTTGCATTGTACCATAAATATCCAAGGATACATACAACAAACAGCAGGATAATATATGGGAACTGTGTTTCGTTACCACGGATCTGGTCGATCACATAGATTGTCATTAATGTAATGATCGTTAATGTTCCTGATAATCCATCAACCCCGTCAGAGCAGTTCGTGACATTGATCGCTGCCCATACTAAGATGATCGTAAGGATAAAGAACAATACTGGTGGAATGTAGAATTTCACACCGACCGTTGCAAGCTCTACATAAGTAGAATTAAAATGCATATAGTTAAGTGCTGCTACTGCCGCTACAAGGAAATCAAGAATTCCTTTCTTTAACTCACCCCATGGTACTTCTGCTGCATCATCCAAAAATCCTGTTAACATTTCAACGAAAACAAGTACCAGATAGATAAATATCTCCACAGACATCTCACCAAACAGTAAAGATGCGATACAAAATACAGAAATAAAGATGATTCCTGCACCTCTTGGTTTCCCTGCGGATAACTTTCCATTATGTGCAAATTCTCTTCCATGGTCTCTTGGCAGCCAGTCATTTAAAAAGGATGTCAGGATACATGTTGCAGAAAATGCAAAAAATACTCCGATAAATGCCGTGATCGGTAAAACTTCTCCGGCAAACATATTTAACATTGGTATTCCTCCTAATTATCTTTTGATGATTCTTTTTATAACACAATTACTTAGTATAGCACGGATTTGAAATATTGCAATTCTTATTTTGTGAAGTTTTTTAAATTTATTTCCTAATCCTGCTTCATTTCTTTTACTGTATCAAGAAGTTCTTTTGATGTTTCTTTGATATCTTCTGCCGCAAAAATCGCAGAAACAACAGCGACTCCATCCACTCCGGTTCCCTTTAACGTATGGATATTGTCTTTTTTAATTCCACCGATCGCTACGATTGGTATATCCACTGCTTCTTTTATCTTTTTAATCTCTTCTTTCGATACAACATTGGCATCTTTCTTCGTCGATGTCGCACATACGGCACCAACTCCTAAATAGTCTGCCCCGCCTTTTTGTGCTTTCATTGCTTCATTCACATTATGTGCAGAAACACCGATGATCTTATCTTCTCCTAATAGTTTTCTTGCTTCTTCCACTGACATATCATCCTGTCCGATATGTACTCCGTCTGCATCGACAGCCAGTGCAACATCAATATTGTCATTGATCACAAATGGCACCTTATATTTTGCTGCCAGCTCTTTCATTTCTTTCGCTTCTTTGATAAATTCTTCTTGTGAAAGATTCTTTTCACGAAGCTGCAAAAATGTAATTCCACCTTCCAATGCTTCTTCTACCTGCTCCATCAAAGTTTTCTTTTTGGCCCACGCTCTGTCTGTGACTGCGTATAATGTCATTGTCTCAGCTTCTACTCTCAATTTGATTGCTCCTTTCCATCCATTTCTCATCAATATTACTCATTGCATCCATAAGATGCACCTTAAATGTTCCGGTTCCTTTTGCATTTTCTTGGGCATATTCACCACAGATTCCCATCGCAGAAACTGCTGTAGCTGCTGCTTTTAGAACATTTTCCTGGTTTGATCCGACAAATCCTGCGATCACACCATCAAGCATACACCCGCACCCTGTGATTCTTGCCATTTGTGCTGCACCATTTTTTATAAAATAAACAGTCTCTCCGTCTGTCACAAGATCCACTTCTCCTGTGATCACAATGACAGCCCCTGTTTTTACTGCCATATCTTTTGCCATCCGGATTACTTTTTCCTGATTGTCTTTCGTTATAATGTCATCTTTCTTGGCATCTACACCATAGGATTTTTCACTCCATTGGTGCAGCGTTTTAATCTCTGATATGTTCCCACGGATCACACTAAAACGAATTTCATCCAGCAGTTTCATGGCTGTTTCTTTTCGAAATGTGGACGCACCGACTCCTACCGGATCAAACACGACTGGATGTCTGGATTCGTTTGCTTTCTTCCCTGCAAGCAACATAGATCTTACCGTATTTTGCTTTAATGTTCCCATATTGATCACAAGCGCATCACTCATATCGGTGATCTCGCATACTTCCATCGGATCATCCGCCATGATCGGTGATGCTCCCATCGCAAGGATGATATTCGCTACGTCGTTGATCGTTACATAATTGGTAATACAATGGACCATTGCCGGATTTGTTCTAACGTTCTCAAAAATATCTTGAAAATTCAGTTCTCCCATTCTTTTTCCTTCTTTTATTTCTTTTGTTGTATTCCTTTGCAGATTATACCACAAATATAAAAAAAGGTATACCAACGAATTTTCTCACACTTTGGCATTCATGGAATATTATAAACTGTAAATAAATCTTTGGAGGTTTTAACATGAGTGATTTAGCTGCAACTGGCTGCGGAGGATCTTGTGGTTCATCCTGTTTTGGAGGAAATAACAGCTGTCTGCTTCTTTTAATCCTGCTTTGCTGCTGTGGATGTGGAAATGGTGACGGATGTGGATGTGGAAACGGAAATGGCTGCGACAGCCTGATCTGGATCATCTTAATCCTGTGCTGCTGCGGTAATGGTGGTTTTGGATGTGGAAATAACAACGGTTGTGGATGCGGATGCTGATTTTCCAGATCCTGACATAACACAAACTTTCCTTCCATTTAAAATGAGGATGCCTCTTAAATCGGGCATCCTCATTTTTATCAACGCAGGATCATAAACAATAAACATAACATCCATAAATCGGACCGGTTTTGTTTGCTGCATGTTGCTTTCTGTGCTTTATAACCGTTTTTCTTTTGTTTTTCTCTTTGCTCTTTCTTTTCTCGTTCCCTTCTCTTTTGCTCTTCTTTTCTTTTTAAGCATTCTGCATCTAATTCATAGACAGTATTTTCCTCTTCCACAAAAATTTCATTCATAATTTACTTCACCTCCTAATACTATAGGATATGAGAATAAATCTGAAGGTTGTGACAATCATGGAACAAAATCAAACTTCCTGGGAAAATTTCTTCCGCAACGATTCTTCTAATATGTTAGAAGATGCACTTCCATATCTGCCGCCAAACTTAAAAAAAATGGCTGCTATCTATATTAAACTAACGGAACTATCAAAAATCTCTACCCAATTTGATGACGAACAAACGCTTTCTGCCTGTGGCTTTGACCAGAATCCTGCTTCTATGGAATTATTATTAAATGCCATGAAACTTCGTGCACCAAAAGAGACCGCCGAACAGATTGAACAGATTCTTCAAATGATGCAGATGTTTGAAATCTATCAGAATTATCAGCGTTTTGTTGGCACGACCAGCAATCATAATTCTGCTGCTTCTTCAAATTCTGACACGGATCTTTTCTCCAAATTAATGCCAATGATGATGGCCGGTGATCCTTCTTCCAACAACCGTCCACAGCCAAATGCTGATTTTATGAACAAATTAAACCAGATTCTCAAAAAATAAAGGAGTTTTTTATGTCTGATCTTTCCAGTCAAATAAGAAATCTATCTGATCTCGATCCAAAAAAGCTGGAGATCATTGAATTTGTGATCTCCAGCTGTCAGGGAAAGCCTCTTGAGCTGATCCTACCTGATCTTATGGCTGCTGCAAGCCGTCTTTCTGAACAGGGTCTTTCTTTTACAAACGAAGAAATCTCCATCATCATGGATGGTCTTAAAGAAACAATGTCACCCGAAGAACAGCAGCGCATCGATATGATCCGTCCTTTGATCATGTAACTTAGGAAAGCAGTTCTTCTGCTTTCTTTAAATAACCGCGGATTACGTCACATGAATGGGCAAACTGTGCCTCTTCCTCTGCTGTAAGTTCCATTTTCACGATCTCCTCAATACCGTCTGCTCCGATCACAACAGGCACTCCTGCTGCCACATCTTTCTGTCCGTATTCTCCATCCAGATGTACAGATAATGGCCAGACTCGTTTTTCATCATAGAAAATAGATTTTACGATCTCACTTAACGCAATTCCGATTCCAAATTCCGTACTTTTCTTTCCAATAATAACCGTCATTCCTGCCTGACGTACTTCATCCTGTAACTGTTCGATCGTAATCTTTCCTAATGTATCTGGATTTTCTTCCTGTAATTTTGCAAACGCTTTTCCACCAATGGATACATGAGACAGTGGAACAATCTGTGAATCCCCGTGTTCTCCCATACAGAAAGCATCGATCGAATTTCTGTGATATCCTGTCAACTCTTCTAAAATTCTCTTGATCCTTAAACTGTCAAGACTTGTTCCTGTACTAAAACAGCGGAACCGGTCGATTCCTAATGCTTTTCTTAAACATTCCCCTACAACATCGGCTGGATTTGTGATGCTGATCAGGATTCCTTTAAATTGTGTATTTTGAATCTTTGGAATGATATCTTTGAGTCTCTCCATGGAATCCCCAAACATATCAAGCCTTGTCTCTCCCTCTTTGCGGCTTCGTCCGATCGCATTAACAAGGATATTGGCATCATCAAGATCCTCATAACTTCCTGCGCGGATCACAACTTTCGCAGGAAGGCATGCTCCCATATCATCAAGATCCAGTGCCTGGCTTTTTGCTTTCTCCTCATCTGTGTCAATCAGAACGATCTCATTTGCAAGAGCACGAAGCATCAATGACAACGCACAATGTGTTCCGACATGTCCTGCTCCTAAAATCACGATTTTTCTATTCTCCATCTGTTTATCCTTCCATTTAAGTATCTGTATTTTCCGTTATCTGCACTCGATCACTGCATAAGGTTTTTGTTTCTCATCACACATGCTTACCAGTACTCTGTCATCTTCTTTTGCATATCTTGGATATAAAACATCCCCTTCAAAGGCCTGTTTTTTGTATTCCACACGCAGCTGTCTGATCTCTAAATCCTGTGGCAGCTGTTCAAATGCAACTTTGACATACCAGCTGTTATTGACATGATCATTGCTGTCGATCCAGCTTTTTTGTACCTTGACTGGCTCTTTTTCTGCCCATTCTCTGGCAAGTTTGATCTTTCTCGGTTCATATTCCATCTCTAACGGCGCTTCTAATTTGTAAACATCGATTTCTTCCTGCTCTGGTCTGATTGGCATCCCTGTTTCTGTATTTATATAAACCCAGATGGAATTGGCATAGGCCAGCCGCTCTCCCTTGTCTGACTCCATAATAAAATTCCTTGTCGCATGAAACTTGTCAAATCCAGATCCCCATGTTCCCACAGTGATCTTTTCGCATTCCTCTGGACGTCTCTTAAAAATGATCTGCCAGGAATTTAAAATCCATGCACGTTTCTTATTTGCAAGATATTCTACTCCAACACCCAGTTCTTCTGACTGAAACGCACTGCAGTCCTGAAAATAATCAACAACTGCCGGAATCGATAATCTACCGCTTCTGTCTATTTCACTGTACCTGATTCTGCTGTCAAATGTATACATATTATAGCCTTTCTGATTTTGTCATATGTTCTCTGATTTTAAGTGAAAAAATAGCGCAGATACTTTTTATCGTTATCTGCGCCATTTGTATCATTTTATTTCTGAACGATATTTACGATTCTTCCTGGTACATAAATCTCTTTCACGATATTACCGTTTAATTTATCTCCAAGAACTTCTTTTGCTTTCGCAAGAACGGAATCTTTGTCTTCTTCTGCACCGATGACAAGTTTTCCTTTGACTTTACCGTTGATCTGAACAACGATCTCTACTTCGTCTTCTTTCATGGCTTCTTCGTCATATGTTGGCCATGTCTGTGCGAATACGCTGTCTACATGTCCCATTGCTTCCCATAATTCTTCTGCGATATGTGGTGCAAATGGTGCAAGTAATACAACTGCATCTTCTAATGTTTCTTTGTCAACTCCGCCCTTCTTAGCCATTGCTGTTAATGTGTTTGTGTATTCCATGAATCCACTGACTACAGTATTTAAGCTGAAGTTATTTAAACGTGTTGTGATATCATAGATCAGTTTATGACGAACTTTTAATAATTCTTTATCAGCTTCTACGCCTTTGTCTTTCTGATCCATAACGAGTTTGTAGAATCTTGTTAAGAATCTGTGTACTCCGTCGATACCGCTTTCATCCCATTCTGCATCTAATTCAGGTGGTCCAACGAACAGTTCGTACATTCTTAAGGAGTCACATCCATAATCTCTTACAAGATCATCTGGAGATACGACATTTCCTTTTGATTTACTCATCTTGATACCGTTCTTACCTGTGATCATTCCCTGATTGAACAGTTTGTGGAATGGTTCGTCGAAGTCAATTACTCCGATGTCACATAAGAATTTTGTATAGAATCTTGAGTATAACAGATGTAATACAGCATGTTCTACTCCACCAATGTACATATCAACTGGTAAATATTTGTCTGCTTTCTCTCTGGATACTAATTCTTCGTTATTCTTGTTATCGATATATCTTAAGAAATACCATGAAGATCCAGCCCACTGAGGCATTGTGTTTGTCTCACGTTTTGCATCTTTACCACATACTGGACACTTGCAGTTTACCCATTCTTCGATATCTGCTAATGGAGATTCTCCTGTTCCTGTTGGTTCGTATTTCTCAACTTCTGGTAATGTTAATGGTAATTCTTCTTCTGGTACTGGAACTGCTCCACAGTCTGGGCAGTGAACGATAGGGATTGGTTCACCCCAGTAACGCTGGCGGCTGAATACCCAGTCACGTAATTTGTAGTTTGTTGTCTTCTTACCGATTCCCATCTCTTCGATGATCTTTGGTGCTTCTTCTTTTAATTCAGAAGATTCTTTTCCATTCCAGTCTCCGGAATTGATCATGATACCAGATGCTTCTGTGTAAGCTTCTTCCATGTTCTCGATCTCTTTACCATCTTTGGCGATTACCTGGATGATAGGAATGTCGAATTTCTTAGCGAATTCGAAGTCACGGTCATCATGCGCTGGTACACACATGATCGCTCCTGTACCGTAATCTGCAAGTACATAATCAGATAACCAGATTGGTACTTTAGCTCCGTTAATTGGGTTGATCGCATAGCTTCCTGTGAATACACCAGTCTTTTCTTTATCCTGCATACGGTCTACGGATGATTTTAGGGATGCCTGATAGATGTATTCTTCTACGGCTTCTCTTGTCTCATCTGTTGCAAGTTCTTTTGCTAATTCATGTTCTGGAGCTAATACCATAAATGTTGCTCCGTGTAATGTGTCTGGACGAGTTGTGTATACAGTGATCTCATCATCTCTTCCATCCACTTTGAAGTTAACTTCTGCACCGTGGCTCTTACCGATCCACTCTGCCTGCATCT
>CAJMOO010000036.1 GCA_905215045.1 uncultured bacterium
TCTTCCGATCGTTTATTTATTTTTTATCATATACTCAAAATCTACAGTTGGCCAATCACAAATTTAAGATAATTCCAACTTACCAGTATATAATTGATAATAGGTTCCTTTATTCTTAATAAGATCTTCATGATCTCCACGTTCAATGATCTTCCCATGTTCAAGTACAATGATCGCATCACTATTTCGGATCGTAGATAGCCGATGGGCGATTACAAATACAGTTCTACCTTTCATCAGGTTATCCATTCCTCGCTGTACAATGCTTTCTGTTCTTGTATCAATACTTGATGTTGCTTCATCTAAGATCAGTACTGGTGGGTTGGCTACGGCTGCTCTGGCAATGGATAGTAACTGTCTCTGTCCTTGAGATAATCCTTCTCCGTCTCCGCTGATCACAGTGTCGTAACCATCTGGAAGCATTTTGATGAACTGGTCTGCGTGTGCTAATTTGGCTGCTTCGTAGATCTGTTCGTCGGTTGCCCCTAAATTTCCGTAGCGGATATTGTCTTTGATCGTTCCTGTAAACAGGTGTGTATCCTGTAATACAATTCCTAAGGAACGTCTTAAGTCGTCTTTTTTGATCTTCTTGATGTTGATTCCGTCGTAACGAATCTTACCATCCTGAATGTCATAGAAGCGGTTGATCAGGTTTGTGATCGTTGTTTTTCCGGCTCCTGTGGATCCTACAAATGCTAGCTTCTGTCCTGGTTTTGCGAACAGACTAATGTCATGAAGGATGGTTTTATCTTCGTTGTAACCAAACGTTACATCTTCAAATCTTACATCTCCAGTTAATTCTGTATATGTTACAGACCCATCTGCAGAGTGTGGATGTTTCCATGCCCACATTCCTGTTCTTTCTTCACATTCGATAATGTTTCCATTTTCATCTTTCTTCGCATTTACTAATCTTACATATCCCTCATCTGTCTCAGGTTCTTCATCGATCAGGGCAAAGATCCTTTCTGCACCTGCAAGTGCCATTACAATAGAGTTAAACTGCTGTGCAACCTGCATAAATGGCTGTGTGAAACTCTTTGTAAACTGAAGGTATGATGCCATGATACCTAATGTGATCCCTCCAATACCTTCAATAGCTAACACACCACCTAATACCGCTGTTAATACAAATTGAAGGTTTCCGATATTTCCTACAACTGGACCCATGATATTTGCATATTTGTTGGCATTTGCAGCACTTTCAAACAGAGATTCGTTTAACTTGTCAAATTCTTCTTCTGATTTACGTTCGTGGTTAAAGACTTTGACAACTCTCTGTCCATTCATTCTCTCTTCGATAAATCCTGTCACATCGGCTAATGATTTTTGCTGGCGGATAAAGTATTTTCCGCTGTTTCCACCAATCGCTTTTGTCACCGTGATCATGATTCCGATAACAACAACTGCAAGAATCGTTAAAATCGGACTTAATACTAACATAGAAATAAATGTTACAATGATCGTGAAAAATGACATCAATGCCTGAGGAATTGCCTGGCTGATCATCTGTCTTAATGTGTCCGTATCATTTGTGTATAAACTCATGATCGAACCATTTGTATTCTGGTCGAAATAACGGATCGGTAATGTCTGCATATGTTCAAACATATCGTCTCTGACGCGTTTTAGGACTCCTTGTCCGATAAATACCATCATCCTTGTATAAATAAATGTTGCAATGACACCTGCTGCAAAGATGCATCCAAGGACGATCATTGCGTGGTAAAAATTTGTGAAATCTGGATTGCTCTGTCCAACCAAAGGCAGGATGAAGTCATCGAGCATAAATTTCAATGATAAAGATACAGATACAGAAGCTGCTGCACTGATGAAAATGCAGACAAACACGAGAATAAACTGTAATTTATAAGTATCTGTTACATATTTTAAAAGACGTTTTGCTGTCTTCGCCGTATTTTTGTTGATCGTCTTTTCTGATCTTTTACTCATCGTCTTCTCCCCCTTTCACCTGTGATTCATAGACTTCTCTGTAAATATCATTTGTCTTTAATAATTCTTCGGATGTTCCAACACCCATGATCTTACCGTCATCTAAGACGATGATCTGATCTGCATCTTCGATGGAAGATACTCTCTGTGCGATGATGATCTTTGTTGTATTCGGAATTTCTTCACGGAATGCCTTACGGATCAATGCATCTGTCTTTGTATCAACCGCACTTGTGGAATCATCTAAGATCAAGATCTTTGGTTTCTTTAATAACGCTCTTGCGATACACAATCTCTGTTTCTGTCCACCAGAAACATTGTTTCCACCCTGTACGATCTGTGTATTGTATCCAGCTGGAAATTCATTTACAAACCCGTCTGCCTGTGCTAATTTACACATTCTCTGAACTTCTTCATCGGATGCATTTTCATCTCCCCAACGGATATTATCGTAAATTGTTCCTGTAAATAATACATTCTTCTGGAGTACCATGGATACCTGGTCTCTTAATGCTTCTAAGTTGTAATCACGGACATCAATGCCGCCGACTTTGACACATCCTTCTGTAACATCGTAAAGTCTTGGGATCAACTGTACTAATGTAGATTTTGCACTACCTGTTCCACCGATGATTCCAATCGTCTGTCCGGATCTGATATGAAGATCAACATCTTTTAAGGAAAGATTTCCACCTTCTCCTGCATAACTGAAGTTTACATGATCAAAGATGATCTCTCCGTCTTTCACTTCTGTTACTGCATCTGCTTTATCCTGCATTTCTGGTACTTCTTCCAAAACTTCTGTAATACGGTCTGTAGATGCTTCTGCGATCATGATCATTACGAATACGAAGGTTACCATCATCAGAGAACCAATGATCTGTAATGCGTATACGATGATACTTGTTAATTCTCCAGTTCCCATTGTTCCATGGATGATCCCTGTTCCACCAATCGCTACAAGCAGAAGTATAACAACATACATTGTAAACTGCATAACTGGTGAGTTCCATGCAACAATCTTTTCTGCTTTTGTAAACAGTGTATATACATACTTGGAAATTCCGTGGAATTTATCGATTTCATAATCTTCACGTACAAATGCTTTTACCACACGGGATGCGTTTACATTTTCCTGTACAGAATTATTTAAGATATCATATTCATCAAATACTTTGATAAAGTGTGGATGTGCTTTTTTCGCAATAAAGATCAATGTTCCTCCTAGTAATGGAATCACGATCAAAAATAGTAACGCTACTTTCACACTGTACTTTAATGTCATTACCCATGATAAAACGATCATGATCGGTGCTCTGGCAAGTAGTCGGATACTCATCATATAGGCCATCTGGATATTTGTAATATCTGTTGTCATACGTGTGACAAGTCCTGATGTTGCAAAGTGGTCGATATTCTTAAATGAGAACTCCTGCACTTTGTAGAATATATCGTGTCTTAAGTTCTTTGCATATCCAGCACCTGCAACGGCTGCCATATTTCCAGCTGAAATCCCGAAAAACAGGGATAACATTGCCATAACAACCAGGATCACTCCTCGCTGGATAATATAATGTAAATCTCCGCTTGTCATTCCGATATCAATGATATTTGCCATCTCCATCGGAATCAAAACTTCCATCAGTACCTCAAGAATTACCAGGATTGGAGCAAGTATGGATTGTTTTTTGTATTCTCGGACTGATTTTAATAGGGTCTTATTCATCTTTCTTTCCTTCCTCCTTGTGTTTTTCTATAAGATTTTGTAATACCTGATATAAAACATGTTTGCATGTTATGACATCTTCCTCAGGAATGCCTTTTTCCATTCTTTTTTCACTAAGCTTAATATCTTCCAAGATTGCCTGTCTTAATCCTTCGGCTTTCTCTGTTGGTACCAGCCGCTTCTTTCTAGCATCTCCTTTGACACTTTCTCTTGTCAGATATCCATTCTTCTCCATCAACTGTACATATCCTGTTACAGTTGATTTGCGGATCTGAAATTCTTCTTCAATGTCTTTTTGATAAAGATCTTTATGCATTGTTTCTAATAAAATAAACTTTAAAATATGTTTCTGCATGATGGTAAGATCAGCCTTGATCACTTTATCAATTGGCTGATTCCTCTTCATCTCATGTGATAACATATGGATCAGTTTTCCCATGTGCATGTTATTGATCTTATCATTTATATCCTGCATTCACTCATCCCTTTCTTTTCAAAATGGTTAGCTTCCTAACTTTTTAGTATTATACAGAGAATAAAAATGAATGTCAATCGTTATTTTATTATCTCTATTATCGTTAACCAAATTTACTCACTATGTTGACAATTGTTTTTTTCCATGCTAAAGTTCAGATTAATAAGATATTTCGAATTTAAATAAAGGAAGGTATATATTATATGAATTCAGAACAAAATTTAACCCGTGAAGAAGCCATCGCAATCTTAAATACACCTGATGAACAATTAAATGAACTGATTGAACGTGCCGGAGCACTTCGTAAAAAATATAAAGGGAACCATGTAAGCATTCATCTTTTAACAAACGCCAGAAGCGGAAACTGCTCCCAGAACTGTGCTTACTGCGCACAATCCTGTCGTTCCCATGCAGATATTGAAAAATATAAATGGGTCGATGATGAAAAATTATATGGAGATAACACATTTGTCCATGATCATAAACTTTCCCGTCATTGTATCGGATTAAGCGGTATGAAATTCAGCGATGCTGAGATTGAAGAACTTGCTTCTAAAATTCATAAGATGAAAGAAGAGGGTACACATTTATGCTGCTCTATCGGATTTTTAACAAAGAAACAGGCCTTAATGTTAAAAGAAGCTGGATTAGACCGTATCAACCATAACTTAAATACAAGCCGTTCCAATTATCCAAATATCTGCACAACACATACATACGAACAGCGTGTAAACAACATTCATATGTTACAGGACCTTGGATTTGAAATCTGCAGCGGTGGTATCATTGGTATGGGCGAGAGTAAGGAAGATGTTGTTGATATGTTATTGGATCTGAAAGAAATCAATCCAGAAGCACTTCCGATCAACTTCTTAATTCCGATCAAAGGAACACCTCTGCAGGATAAAGATACTTCAAATTTGACACCAGAATACTGCCTGAAAGTATTATGTCTGGCAAGATTACTGGTTCCAACATCTGATATCCGCTGTGCCGCTGGACGTGAAATTTATTTTAAAGGAAGAGAAAAAGAATTGCTGACGGTTGTGAATTCTATCTTTGCATCCGGGTATCTGACTGCGGATGGACAGGGAATTGAAGATACGATCAAGACGATCACGGATGCTGGATTTACATGCGAAGTAGAATCTGATTAAATTGTGATTGAATAGCTTAAATTATTGGTGGAATATTATAAAAAGAGATCATGTGTCTGCAACCCACTTGCGTTCGGACTCTCACGTAGCTGCACTAAGCTCCTGAATGGTCATTCGACCATCCACTCGCTAAGTGCAGACGTGTTCGTACGGTTGCTGACACATGATTTCTTTTTATAATATTCAAATAATTTACGTTATTCAAACCACCACACAGTGTGTATGTTAAATGGTACCGCTTTGTACTATGCATTCTTTACATAAACGCTGTTTTCTTTCACAAATCCCATCTTTTCAAGATAGCCTTTATGTCCTAACAAACATCTTTCTCTAATTTATGAATGATCTGCTCTGAATCTAATGGTTTTGTATAATAATATCCTTGTACAAGATCAACACCCCATTGTTTTAACAGGTCGATCTCTTCCTGAGTTTCCACTCCTTCTGCTACGACTTTATGTCCCAGATTCTGCATGACTGCAACAATATTTTTGTATAATAATGCGACCTGGTCATCATAGCAGATTCCATTTAGCAAAGAGCGATCCAGTTTGATCGTTGAAAATGGTAGTTTTAGTACCGTATTTAGATTCGCATATCCAGATCCAAAATCATCTAGGCAGATCTGAATTCCTGACTTTTTGAAATCTGCGATCGTCTGATACAATGCTTCACTATACTCTGTCGCAACAGTTTCTGTAATCTCAAATTGAAAATACGAAAACGGTATGTCAAACTCTTCGATCGTACGGAGTAGTTTTTTGCTATATCCTGATTTTAATAATTCCAATGGAGACAGATTATACTTTATACTTTCAATCTTGTCCATGATCTGTGGATGCTCTTTTATGAACTTACAAACCTTTCGGAATTGAAGATACCCAAGCTTTGCAATCTGTCCATGTTTCTCTGCAATTCCGATAAAAACTTCTGGTGAGATCATCCCAAGTGACGGATGTCTCAATCGGCTTAATGCTTCCATTGTACGATATCTTTTTTCTTTTAGATCATACAGTGGCTGATAATATACTTCAAAAAGATCCTCTTCGATCGCTGTCGCCATATATTTTTTAACTTCCTGTTCATAAAGAAATCCTTCTTTTGTATGTTGATCATTCTGAATCAGTATCGTTCTGTCTGATTTAGGTTTTAACTGTACCAGATATTCCAGATAATCGATCAATACATCGATCTCTTTGACTTCTTGAACGTTGATAATTCCACATATCGCAGCGGAAAAAGAAATTCGTTCCCCTTTTACTTTAAAAGGTCGTTTAAATAGTTTCATGATCGCATCTTTATTCGTTTCATAATCCATCAATGATGTTGTGAACACAAAAAAACGATTCCCATGAATCCTGAAAACATGGTTTGCTTCATTAATCTTGTGAAGGTATTCTGCGATCTGGATCAGCAATTCATCTCCTGTTGTAACTCCATATAGCTTATTAACTTGTTTTAGTTTCCACAAATCGATCATAAGCAGATGAAGTTCCTTCTTTCTCTTGATCTGCTCTGGAAACCATCTCCTGAAATAGCCTTTAGAATACAATCCGGTCAGGCTGTCTATATATAACTGTGGATTATAAAGTGCCCAAAATAAGATCGTAATTCCTAAGGATAACCCAAATCCTGTCATTAATACAGATTGAAATTTCATCTGTATCGTAACACAGACCAATGCAACTCCAAGGAATTCCTTGATCGCCCGAAGCTCATTCTTCTGATATTCTTCCTGATTGATAAAGCAATTTATAATGACAGCAGCTATACAGATCAATGTAAAAATATATGTTACCAAATATGCTTTTCCATGAACATACTGCCCCTGTTCATTACAATAAAAAAACTGTTTGTGTAAAACATTGGTCACGATAGCTACTTCCATACATAGTATTGGTACTGCCATGATCTTTATATTTCTTGTTCTTATATCTTCATCACAGTGTCTTAATGCCTGTGTATAATTATAGAAAATATATACAACGATCATCTGCAGGATATAAAGCATCGTGGAAAAAAAGATCATCCATGAATTATAAGCAGGATTACTTTTTACCAATAGTATGGAGCTTAACAGATCAAATATGATATCAAATATTCCTGCAATAATTAAGAACCAGAATGTTCTTCCACTGATATTATTCAGTTTTTTATAACGCTGAAAATGAATCAACAGAAATATTAAAAATACAAGTCCTGCGATCAAAAAATCTATATTATAATCTGTCATTTATATTTCTCCTCTTTTTGTTACAATACATATCCTGATCGGCCTCATATTTCCAATCACTGATCTTCTTTTGTTTTCCTTCTGTATCTTTTAAGAAACTTACCCCTCTTGCAATTGAAAGATAATATCTGTTATTTCTATTATACTTTATGATTTCATGATCCATTTGTTTCAATAATTCATCCATATTCTCTATTGAATCAAAAATAAGCACACAAAATTCATCCCCGCCGATCCTGTAACATTTTCCATATGTTGCAAATACATTTTTTATACATAGCGCCGCAGAAATAATCAGTTCGTCCCCTGCATTATGTCCATAAAGATCGTTTGTATTTTTTAATCCATCTACATCCATAAAGATCAATGCAGCATTATCGTAATCTTGTGCGTGATCCTCAATGTCTTGAAGCTGTTCCTCGAATGCAGTCCTGTTATTAATACCTGTCATACGATCTTCTTTTAGAAGTCTTTCATAAACTTCAAGCTCAGATCTTGTTTTCGCCTGTTCAACAAGATTTACAAAAATACTAGTTAATAACAACTGTTCAAAGATCAAAACACCCACTTCAAAAATGGTTCCATAAAAAGGAATCTCAAGTTTCCAGTACATGCATAATGATAATACCCCTGCAACGGCCATGATCCCAAAGGCATTCATAATGATCTTAAGTTCGCTATCTTTTGTTCTTCGGTATTCTTTTATCATGAGAACAACAATGGTTATTACAGCAACAAACAAGAGCACATGTGTTACGAACAGCATCTGGACCATATGGATTTTCAGACATTTGTTTAAAATTCCCTGAATCAACGCGTTCGCATAAAATAACAGATTGATCATATCTAAGACTTTATATTTTTCAAAATCCAGTGTGTTTTTTACAAAATGAACCATCGGTACTGACATCAGCATAAATGCATAAAAAGAAATCATTCCTGTCAGTGCCGGAAATGATGTATATTCCTGTGCTAATGCTGAATCTGACAAAAACCAGATTCCACTTAGTGCCAGAAATGCTGCTATGTTTAAGAATCTGGCGCTGTTTAATTTAAAATGCTTCAGATAAATTCCAGTGATCAACGCTACAAAACTTAAGAAAAACATGATCGCGATCATCACGATACCGACTATTTCCTGTTGAACATGAAATCCCATAACTACATCTCCACGTCCAACTAAAATATCATCAAGCTGATAACTTCCGTTACTTCCGTTCTGATATATGATCTTGATAACGGTTCCCTTTTTCCCATGTTCTGGGATTCTCGCATCGCAGCTTAATTTAGATTTCATTTGATCATTGCGATGAAAATTAGAATCACTGTATCGATAGATCAACTGATCTCCAGCATAAATTCTGACAGAATATTTTGCTGCCTTTGTTGTCATCAGATATCCTTTGTATTTCTGGGCAATCGTATCATTATATAGTACAAGTTTTCCTTGCGGATCTGCCTTTATCTTCTGATTTAGATCTACTTGCACTTTTTTATTATCTTGTATTCGATACCACCCTGTTGTCTCTGTTAATTTTCCTTTTGTATTCTTTACCTCTTTTTTTATGATCCCTATGCAGAGTAACGTCATGACAACGATCACACAACAGAGTAATATTCCTTCTGTTAACTGAATTAATCTTTTCTTTTTATCCATATATTTTCCTTCTCTTTTTAGATTTCCAATATACTCATTATAAAGAAAAAAATGACCTCTGGCAATCTATTTAGAGATTATCCTGAGGTCATTTTTATGATTTCATTTTTTTCAGTTATTTTTGTTCTTCAGAAAACCGTTTTTTGGCTTTTACGACTTCCTCTACATGTTTTGCTACGGTTGTACAACATCCTCCAACTGCACTTGCTCCAGATTTCATATAATTGTATGCGTGTTGTTCAAATGACAGGGCTGACTGTTTGCCAAACCAGACTTTCTTCACTGCATCGTACTCTTCCCCGCTGTTTGGGTAAACTCCGATCGGAATATCACAATTTTCTTTGATCTTATGGATCAATCCTGTGATATATTCTGGTTTTGTACAGTTGACACCGATCATTTTTAAATGGGGATATCCTTTTGCAAATATTGTTGCACATTCTGCGATCGGTGTTCCTTCGCAGATGATATTTTTACTTAGACATGAGAAACTGATCCAGTAATCATATCCATATTCTTCAGCAATTTCTGCCTCAACTTTAGCTTCTTTTAGAGATGGTACTGTTTCAAATAAAATGATATCTGCTCCTGCTTCATGTAACAGTTCGACTCTTCTTTTGTGAAATTCCTTTAATTGTTCATCTGTAATACCATAATTTCCACGGTATTCGGACCCATCTGCTAAATATGCTCCATATGGTCCTGCTGCACCTAGACACAGTGGCCACGCTCTTCCAGCTTCACGTCCTTCTTCTTCCCACCATTCATCTCTTGCTTCACAAAAAATCTTAACAGCACTGCGTATCAAATTTTCTGCTTCTTCTAACGTATATCCATTTTCCATAAGTCCTGGAATGGATGCCTGATAGCTGCATGTGATCCCACAGTCTGCTCCTGCTTTGAAGTAATTTTTGTGAACCTGTTTGATCAGTTCTGGCTGTTCCGCTAAGATCTTAGCTGTCCATAACTTGGAATTCAGGGAAACTCCCCTATTTTCCAGTGGTGTGGACATAGAGCCATCAATGACCATGATCTTATTTTCTTTGATGATGTTTTCAATAGAATTCTTCATCATAAAACATCTCCTTTTTCTTCGACTGTTTCATAAGATACTTTTTCTGGATATTCTCCTCTTTTTAATGCTGGAATAAAACGATCCCAAAAATCATTATATAGTCGCATGATTTCTTTTCGTTTGCTGTAAATAAAGATCAATGTGACAATGACATAAACTGCATTTAACAAGTCAGTTGCCGCCCATAAAAGATCGGCTTTGATATTATAAAATAATAAACATGGAAGCATGTAATATACCATATAAATTGGTGTTGCGATCTTATTTGCATTGGAATCCCCAAATGCATAATTTACAGATTTGGCACAAGAATAATACATTCCAATGATCGTTGTCCATGCAAAGACTGTGATCGCCAGGGATAAGAAATATCCTCCAATATTTCCGTATGCCACCTTAAATGCTACCGTTGTAAGCTGTGCACTGGTTACGTTTGGATAGTCAATATATGAGTTTGTAAAGATCAATGATAATGCTGTAACAGAACATACAACGATCGTATCTAAGAATACTTCTCCCCATCCCCAAGATGACTGACGAACTGGGTGGTCTGTGATCCCTGCTGCATGTGCAACGATTCCATATCCTGTTCCAGCATCGTTTGAGTATAATCCTCTGGCGATTCCGTAACGCATCGCCTCTTTCACTGTCGCTCCAGCAAATCCACCGACTCCTGCCATTGGTGTAAACGCACTCTTAAAGATCAGTGCAACGGCTCCTGGTACTGCATTGATATTCATCAAAAGAATTCCGATTCCACCAAGGATATATAACATTGCCATAAATGGCACGATTCGTTCCATAACAGAAGAAATTCTCTTTAATCCACCTGCGATCGTTAAGAAGCAAGTGATTCCTAATACAATGATCGCAAATAATGGTTTGATCCCAAATGCTTCTTTTAAGGAATTCACGACTGATTCTGTCTGAACACAGCATGTCCATGGTCCAAGTACAAAACAGCAGATTGCAAGAATAAATGCTCCCTTTTTCCATCCTAATGCATTTTTCATAACGAAAGAACGGTCACACATATATTCGTCCATAGAGTTTTCATATTTCACTCGGTATCTCTGTCCAAGAATGATCTCACATGCTTTTGTAGACATTCCAAGCAGTGCAGAGATCCACATCCAGAAGATCGCTCCCGGACCTCCCATTGTGATGGCAGTTGCGACACCACCAATATTTCCAACACCGATCGTGTTTGCCATTGCCGTACAGGCTGCTGCAAATCCAGATACCGTTCCTTCTCCCTCACCTTTTCCTTTGAACATCTTTCCAAATGTATTCTGGAAATGGAATTTGATCTTTGTGATGTAACGGAACTTAAATTTAATTGATAAATAAAGTCCTGTTCCGATCAGTGCGATTGTCATTGGCGTTCCCCACAGGAAATCTGAAATCGTCTGAATTACAAGTAATAGTCCATTCATATATTTTTGTTTTATCCTCCTTTGTAATTTGTTGCTTTCATGATAAATTCAGAAATGAAAAAAGATACAGAACCTCATTTTCTGTATCCTTCCTTATCATTTTTATCATAATTTATGTTAAACCTTATTGTAAGAATAAGGTTAAGCTATTTCCTAGTTTTTTTCTAGTAAAATCTGTATTTCATAATTGGCATGAGCATAATTATCAAGATTATCCTCATATTCCATCGCAAGCATCAGTTCTGGCTTTGCCTTTCCCTGAAAATAACTGATGATCCTTTGAGGATTCCATGCCTCTTCTAAGATTCTTTCCCGAAAGCACAGATAATCTCCTTCTGGGAGCTTTAAGATATTTGGTGCATCTTTTACTTTCTCATTTAAGTAAATAAAATAGTAATCCGGCCGGAATTTCTGCTTACAAAATGCATCGTATGAAATCTTATAGCCATACTGTCTTAGATACATCGCATTATCAATTCCCTGCTCACTTTTTTCCTTCGCAAGACGGATCTCCATGTCTGCCAGGAGATCTCTTTTATAGCATGGAACCTGCAGATAATATCGTTCTTTTAAATGCATGACACATGGTGCATCTTCATTTCGCTCCATATAGGTAAAATAATCTTTGTACCAGTCAACCATCTCGATCTGATGACGGATCTTTTTTTCTTCTTCTTCTAAGACTTTCTTCTGCTGGTCAAGAAATGGAAGTAACCGCTCGACTTTCTTACTAAGCATGACTTCTTTGATATCATCAAGCGGCATTCCAAGACTTTGTAAATATTTGATCCTGTCGATAAAATGAAATTGTTCATATGCATAATAACGATATCCGATTCTTGGATCGATCTTTATCGGTTTCACGAGTCCGATCTTATCGTAAAACCGCAAAGTCTGGGTTGTAATTCCCATCAGACTTGCCGTCTCACCGATTCGGTAGTATTCTTTCATCTATGATTCACTCTTTTCTCTCAAAGCTATTTTTCTTTATCATAGCATACTTTTGTTACTTCTGAACCATATCCATTGCAAATAAGGCTGCTCCAAGTGCCCCGCATAACTGAGCTTTATCACTGATCACAAGAGTTGTTCCAAGTTTTTCTTCCAGTGTCTTTACCAGACCTTTATTCTTAGATACACCACCTGTCATCATATAGCGTTCTTCTCCTCCAACTCGTTTTGCAAGAGCTGCTGTTTTGGATGCAACGGCTTTATTTAATCCGTGAACAATGTCATCGGTTTCTTTGTTCTGCGCGATCAAGGATACGACTTCTGATTCTGCAAATACCGTGCACATACTGGAGATTGTGATATCTTCTTTGTATGTAAGTCCTGCTTCACTCATCTGGTCCAGATCCATTTCCATTGTTCTCGCCATCATCTCTAAAAATCGTCCGGTTCCAGCTGCACATTTATCATTCATAACAAAGTTTGCAACCGCTCCATTTTCGTCAAGACGAATGACCTTGCTGTCCTGTCCACCGATATCAATGACCGTTCTCACTTCTGGATTTAAGAAATGTGCTCCTCTTGCATGGCATGTGATCTCTGTGATACTTTTATCTCCATCGGTGATTGCCGTTCTTCCATATCCTGTTGTTACCATAGCATCGATATCTTCTCTCTGAAGTTTTGCCTGTTTTAGGGCCTCTTCCAAAGCTCGTTCTGCTCCCATCGCTGCTCCAGCACCTGTTGGCAGAATGATTCCTGTCACGATTTCTCCATCTTTATTCAAAATAACAACGTCTGTACTTGTAGATCCGCTGTCGATTCCTGCAAAATATCCTTTTCCCATTTTCTTCTCACCACTTTCTAAATTGTCCATATTCATGCTTTCTGCAAATGCTTCTAATCTTGTCAGTAACTGTCCGCTGCTCTGCACTGTATAGTCTGACTCGATCTTTAATAATGGCACTGTAATGTTTTGTTTTACCTGTGCATACTCAAAACTGTAGAAATCACAAAATTTGACCGTATGGTAAATGATCCCTTTTAAGTTTGGATCATTATACAAACGTTTTCTTCCGCTGTTATCCATCATACGCATACAAGGTGTCTGTCCTAAAAGTTCTGCTGCATACCATTCCATTAATTCATTAAAATCATCTGTCTTTGGTGGCTTTACTTCACCGACGCTTCGGTTATTGACACAAGTATCATTCTCCACTGAATATGGCATGGATTCTTTGACCATTTCATATAATTCATTTCCCATTCTTGCCCCAAGAACACTGATATATGGTTCTTTCTGCTTTTCTGGTTCTTTAAATGCTTCAACAAATTTCTTTTGATCAAATTCAGATCCTTTGTAGGCTCCATAGGCTCTTGCAAGTCCTTTTAACTGTAAAACAGTTCGTTCCCTGCTGCATTCTCCGTCACAGTGCAGCATATCGATCATATATAAAAAATCAAGTTTTCCACTGTCTTCCAGAATATCATAGACACTTCGGATCGTATCACAGCAGTTTACTAAAACCAGTTCTTTTACTTTCCCAGTCATAACTGCTTCTAAGACAGCTTTTCCAAATCCACAGATATTTGGATGTGCGATCTGATCTGCGAGATCAAATCCTTCCGGCATCTGGTTTAAATTCTCACATTCCCCGCCAAATGCCTGCAATAATTCAATTGGTGTATATTTACAAACGTAATATGTCTTACTCATCTTGTCCACCTTCCATTTCTTCAGCTCCAAGCATCTCTAAAAATGCTCCTAGTCTTGTTGAAGTCTGTCCTTCTCCGCCGTGGCTTCGGTCACATCCATCTCCATCTAATAACAGCATTGGAATTCCTGCTTCTTCAAACTTCTTCTTGGCAAGCTGTGCTGCTCCAAGTGTATGTTTACATCCCCAGTGTCCAAACCAGACAGCTCCATCTGCTTTCACATCTTTTGCATGGCGGATTCCGGCTTCAATTCTTCTTACCGCACTTCCATTTAATCCATGATAGACCATTCTTCTCGCCATCGCATCGTATGGATCTTCTGGATCAAAATCAGGTTCGAATGTACGACTTAACTCGCATCCTGCGATCTGTGCATTCTCATTAAATGCCAGTGCTTCCTGTACTGCACCTGACCAGAATGGGATCGTGTGCATCCAGTAGATATTCTTTCCTTTTTTCTTTGGTGCTTTTTCGATATCTTTTAATAACTGATCCACATATTTCTCTTCTTCTTTTGTTCCCAACAAAATATTATTTGTCATTCCTGCAAAAAGCGGTGTGACAAGATCTGTTTTGATATCTTTATCTGCGGATTTTTTCTGACATTCAATGAACTTATCCATCGTACGTTTGCTTCGTCTCATTCGTTCTTTTAGTCCATCTTCTGTAATCGTCTTTCCAGTACATTTTTCTAAAAATACTTTCAGATCTCTGATCTGATCTGCGACATATTTGACGTTATCTTCATTTTGCTGCATCGGTACATCAATCGCAAATGCTGGTACATCATATAGTTTTGCTAATGTTTTGAATGTTAGTAAATTTGCATCGCAAGTAAGGTTTGTGTATACGATACATTTGGGCTTTGGAAGGATCTTCTTCTGTGCCGCTCCCAAAAATGTCTTATGATAGCTGCATAGTGTTTCTGAAATTCCTGTGTTCTCTGCCTGCTGTAAAAATGCTCGTTCTGCATTTGATGCGGAAAGATAGCAGGAAAATGCTTCTACATTATATGGATGTAATCCTGCTTCGTGTAAGATCTCACATGGTGTAAAGATACTGACGATCGCACATTCCTGAGGATTCTTAAGTGGCATCAGCATCGTGTTCATCATCAGATGCGCAAGATATCTATCTGCTGGCAGTAATCGTTTGTCTGGTGTAAATTTATATTTTAAGTTCTGAGCTTCCCATCCAAGTTTTAATAATACTCTTGCTCTGTCTGGATTTGTATTTGCCCATTTCTCGATATATTTTCCGTATGTCTCTATGATCTGCATATTTATTTCACATCCTTTTTTTGTTCTAAAGAACAATATTACTTGTTATTTTTCAAAAAATCAACGATTAAATTTGGCACAATACATATATATGTATACATTTTACGGATTTTTGTGATAAAATAAATTTTTATGCTTAAGAAAGGATTTTGTAATTTTATTATGAATAATGATAAAGAATTTTTAGCAACGGAACCCATTGGGAAACTGCTTTTAAGACTGGCAATTCCGACTTTGGCCGCTCAGATGATCAATATGCTTTACAATATTATTGACCGTATTTATATTGGACATATTCCTGGAAGTGGCGCTTTAGCTCTGACTGGAGTTGGAGTTTGTATGCCGCTGATCATGATCATTTCGGCATTTGCCGCTCTTGTTGGAAATGGTGGTGCCCCTCGTGCTTCGATCTTGATGGGTAAGAAAGATCTTGATTCTGCGGAAAATATTCTTGGAAATTGTTTTACGATGCAGATCATTATCTCTGTGATCTTAACTTTGATCATGTTTTTTGGCAACCGTACATTTTTGATGGCATTTGGAGCCAGTGAGAATACGATCGAATATGCAGTCAGTTATATGAATATTTATTCTCTTGGCACGATTTTTGTACAGTTAACACTTGGAATGAATGCATTTATCACTGCGCAAGGATTTGCGAAAACTGGAATGTATTCTGTTTTGATCGGAGCCGTGATCAATATCATCTTAGATCCGATTTTTATCTTTGCATGCCATATGGGCGTTCGTGGTGCCGCACTGGCTACAATCATATCTCAGGCTTGTTCTTGCATCTGGGTATTGAGTTTCTTATTTGGGACAAGATCGACACTTCGTATCAAGAAACAAAACCTGACACTGAAAGCTCCTGTGATCCTGCCTTGTCTGGCTCTTGGACTTTCTTTGTTTATCATGCAGGCAAGTGAAAGTATCATCTCTGTGTGTTTTAACTCTTCTTTGCTTAAATACGGTGGTGATGTGGCTGTTGGTGCAATGACGATCCTTACTAGTGTAATGCAGTTTGCGATGCTTCCTCTTCAGGGACTTGGACAGGGTGCACAGCCGATCATGAGTTATAATTATGGTGCAAAGAATACGGAGCGTGTAAAGGGTACTTTCTTACTCTTATTAAAGGCAAGTTTGACTTACTCTATCATCTTATGGGGCCTCGTCATGTTATTCCCTCAAGTGTTTGCTGGTATTTTTACTTCAAATCCAGCTCTTGTTATATTTACAAAGAAGGCTCTTCGTGTTTACATGGCAGTTATGTTTATGTTTGGAATTCAGATTTCCTGCCAGATGGCATTTAACTCTCTTGGAAAAGCAATTTCTTCTATTGTTGTTGCTGTTATGAGAAAATTTGTACTTTTAATTCCTTTGATCTATATCATGCCTCATATTTTTACAACAGATCAGACCATGGCTGTTTATATGGCGGAACCTGTTGCTGATTTTATTGCAGTAACATTTACAGCGATCTTGTTTTCTGTACAATTTAAGAAAGCTCTTGCTGCGATCCGTTTGAACTAAAAAAAGAAAAGTCTGGAAAATTCTAATACTTTTCCAGACTTTTCTTTTTATCATAGGGCCATAGACGAAAGAGTCTTAATCTCTCTTTAATTTCACTGCCACACCTTTTTCAAGACTTTCATGAACTGCTTCTGCGATCAATTCTGCCTGTAATCCATCGTTTCCATCAGCTATAAATGGAAGATCATTCTGTAAACAGTAGATAAAATCGTTAATTGGTTCAATTCCAAATCCACTTGGCCGTCCACAGTTATTTAAGATGAAATAAGAGTTTGGTGTGCGTAATTTGCTATTGTTATAGATTTCTACTCCACGATTCTGAGAGTCAATCCTAAACATTGCATTTTCGCACAGGATCTGTGTTCTTCCATCATTATTTTTTGCGAATCCTTTTGGTAAGATCCAAGAATTTTCTACTGTCCAGTAGCATCCATTTTCCATTTTCAGTGTTGCCTGGATAGAGTCGTATGTATCAACTCCTCTTGCTTTTAACACTTTCTTTGTTCCTACTGCGTATACTTCTTCTACTTCACATCCCATATACCAACGAACCTGATCATAACAATGTGTTCCTAAGAAATGTACAGGGCTTGATTTGTCTGCCCAGTTGAACCATTCTGTTGGAACATCAATGATATCATCCATGCACATATATCCACGGATTGGTGCTCCTGATTCTTCGTTCTGAAGTTCATTTCGTACATTGATCGCCGCTGGATCCCATCTCTTATGATAGTCGACCGCAACTCTTACATTGTATTTTTCAGCTTCTGCTAAAATTCTCTTTGCATCTTCTGATGTTGTTGCTAATGGCTTCTCCACCAGAATTGGTTTTCCATGACGGATCGCTTCTAATGCCGGGTCCATGTGGAAAGCATCTGGTGTTGCAATAGATACAGCATCAATTTCTTCGTTGTCTAACATTTCATTTACGTCATTGTATGTTTTTACATTGTATTGTTCTGCAATGCGATCTGTGATCTCTTTATTTAAGTCACACACTGCAACTAAATTTGTGTTTGGATTCCACGTATATGCATTTACATGGTTAATTCCATAGATTCCTGCTCCTACTACTGCAACATTCATAACTTTCATTGTGACATGCTCCCACCACTTAAATCTCTGATTTTGAAGTGGGGGCTTCTTGCTCAATGGCTCTACTGAGCCAAGTATCTACAAGCTATCCTCGCGTGCCCCGCGATTCTTTTGCCCGGACACGGGCATGTTTTCTTATTATCCAATTGTCCGGATACGGACAGTTTATGCTGTCAACATCCTTCTTGCCTCTTCACGGATGTTGATCGCTGCATTACGATCTCTGTCCATCTCATTTCCACACTCACAGTGATAGACTCTTTCGGATAATCTCAGCTCTTTCTTTATCCTTCCACATTTACAGCATTTTTTACTGGAAGGAAAGAAACGG
>CAJMOO010000037.1 GCA_905215045.1 uncultured bacterium
TGTATAAAAAAATAGAGATACTTTGTAATTAAAGTATCCCTATAATTTATCATCTGTCCGATGATTTACTTTCATTTATAAAACTAGGATTGCTTGTGTCCCTCTCAACGACATCAAGAGCTACAACAACTGTAATTTCTTCTAAAAGCTCTTTTTGACTGTAAGTTTCACTTATTTTCTTAAAACTGAAATGCTTCACAAACCGCTTAAATTCAAGGATTTTTAGATATTGTCCTTTTGTATCAACACCATACTCTCGATATGAACCGTATTCGGGAACTGATCTACCGCTGTAGCTCGCTTAACTTTATATCCTGCTGCCTCAAACACTTCCAGATCTCTCGCAAGACTTGTCGGTTTGCAACTGATATATACCATCTGTTCAACCCCGAAATCAATAATCTTCTGAATCGCTTTTGGATGGATTCCATCTCTAGGAGGGTCAAGTACGATAAAGTCTGGCTTATCTTCTAATTCATCCACAACCTTTAATACATCTCCTGCAATAAATTCACAATTATCCAATCCATTTAATTCTGCGTTGACTTTCGCTGCCTCTACCGCTTCCTCAACGATCTCGACTCCAACAACTTTCTTAGCAACTGGTGCTAACATCTGCGCGATCGTTCCAGTTCCACTATACAGATCAAAGATCACTTTATCTTTTGTCTCCCCAACAAAATCTCTGGCAGTCTTATAAAGTACCTCTGCCCCTAATGTGTTTGTCTGGAAGAATGAAAATGGTGAAATCTTGAATTTTAATCCTAAAATTTCCTCATAGAAATAATCCTGTCCATATAAAATATCTATTTTGTCTGCCTGTACCACATCTGCAAGGCTGTCGTTTGTTGTATGAAGAATCCCAATGATCTTTCCACTCAATGGTAATTCTAATAATGCATCTCGAAGTTTGGTAAGATCTGCTTCTACCTGCGATGTCGTTACAATATTTACCAAAACATCTCCCGAACTTTCTGCTCTTCTTACAACTAAATGTCTGAAATATCCTTCATGACGCATCTTATGATAGAATGGCAGCTCCATCTGTTGTGCGATATTTAATGCACATTTTACGATCAGATTGTAATCATTGTCTACAATCTGGCAGTCTGTGATGTTTACAATATCATGGAATGTGTTCTTTTTGTGCATTCCCAATGCTAATGGACCGTCTTTTACCTCATCACCAAAAGAAAATTCCATTTTATTGCGATACCCATGCACTTTGGGACTTCCTTTGATTTCTTCCCATATATCATCATTGACATGATCTTTTAACAGATCACGTACCATTCCCTCTTTGATCTTTAACTGGTTTTCATAAGATACCGTCTGATAAAAACATCCACCGCATATTCCAAAGTGTGGACAGACTGGTTTTGCATCTTCTAATGGAGATTTCTCTAATACATCTAACAATCTTACCACACAGCCACTTTTTCTCTTCTTGGTAACCTGCCCTTTGATCGTCTGCCCATCAATGACACCTTTGACTGTAACTTTCTGATCTTCGCAGATAAATGTTCCCTTATTCGGGAATTCTGTCTTTATGATCTTTCCTTCAATGATATCTTTTTTCTTCATTGTCATCCCTTTCTTATCTTATCAAATCAAACCTATCGCAGAAAAAAGATGGAAATACCACCTACGATACTTCCATCATTCATATTATAGCATTAATTCGTCAAACTGTTCTTTGTAATATCCATGGGCATAATGTGCCTGTCCTTCTTCGTCAATCTCCATAATAAGAAATGTTGGCTTCCTTCCTGGCTGACGAGGATAAGATATACTTCCTGGATTCAAGATCGTTACATCATCCCCAATCTCAATATATGGCACATGAGTATGTCCATACATTACAACATCATATCCATATTCCAAAGCATGTTCTCTTAAATAATCCACACCTGAGTTTACATAATAGCCATGTCCATGAGTCACTAATACTTTATAATCGCCAATTCTCACTTCTTCTTCGCTTGGCAGATCTAAGTAGTAATCATTGTTTCCTGCGACCATAACTACTGGGCAGTCCGCTATTTCTCGTATGTATGAATCTCCACGTTCCACATCTCCGCAATGGATCATCATATCGATGTCGCCTACCTGTTTTAAAACTCCCTCGATATCATCATTGCGTCCATGGGAATCACTGATCACCAATATCCTCATAAACTTTCTCCTTGTTTTATTTACAAAACTTCTCGTATACGTCTCAGTGCTTCGCCTCTGTGACTGATCGCATTCTTCTCATCACTGCTCAGTTCGGCACTATACTTCCCATATTGTGGTAAATAGAAGATCGGATCATATCCAAATCCATTCTCTCCTTTGATCTCATATCCTATAATCCCTTCCATAGTACCACGAATCACCTTCGTTTGTCCATCTGGAAATACAGCTGCGACCGCACAAACGAATCTTGCACTTCTCTTCTCTTCTGGTACATCTTTTAATCTTTCAAGGATCACACTGTTTTTCTTCACATAAGAAGTATCTTCTCCAAGATATCTGGAAGAATAGATTCCAGGTTCTCCATTTAGTGCATCAATTTCTAATCCTGAATCATCTGCAAGTGTTAACTGTCCTGTGACTTCCATCACCGCTTTTGCTTTGATCAACGCATTTTCTTCAAATGTTTTTCCATCTTCTACGATGTCAATGTCTACTCCTGCTTCTTTCATAGAAATGATCTCGTATTTGGATTCATCAAGGATTTCTCTGATCTCTTTCATCTTATGTTCGTTGCCCGTGGCAAAGATTAATCTCTGTTTCATTATTTTCTCCTTCTTGGCGGTTTCGGTCCAAGGTACTGGTAAAACTCTCCTCGGATCATTCCATTGTAAACTTTACGTTTCTTTGTTGGTTTTCCAAGATATTTTTCTGTATCCTCATAAGAAGTGATGACATACTTAGACCATGTATCCAAGCGGTCAAATGCTTCTTTCATCTCTGTATATAGCTGTGGGAGAGTCTCCTGATCTTCCAGTCGTTCTCCATATGGAGGGTTAGCAATGATAAATCCATATGGCTTTGGATGTCGTAAATCTTTGACCTCTCTTTGCTGAAAATGAATCAAGTGATCAACTTCTGCATCCTGAGCATTCTGTCTTGCGATCTTTAACATTCTTGGATCTTTGTCATATCCCTGAAGATCCATCTCTATATCATGATTGACCAGATCATTTGCCTCATCAATGGTATCATACCATGCTTTCTTTGGCAGGAAATTGCTCCAATGTTCAGATTCAAAAGAACGGTTCATTCCTGGTGCCATATCCATCCCCATCATTGCCGCTTCAATCAAAAATGTTCCACTTCCGCAGAATGGATCGACTAAGATTCGATCCTTATGCCATGGTGTGAGCATAAGAAGAGCTGCTGCCAGTGTCTCACGGATTGGTGCTTCACTGACCAACTTACGGTATCCTCTCTTATGAAGCGGTATACCTGTTGTATCTAAACTAATCGTCACCTGATCCTTTAAAATAAATACGCGGACCGGATAATCATCTCCATCTTCATTAAACCATGATACTTTGTATTTAGACTTCATACGATCAACCATAGCCTTCTTGACAATTGACTGGATATCCGGTGCGCTAAACAATTTACTCTTCGCTGTTGATGCCTTCTTTACCCAGAAGCGTCCATTCTCTGGAATATAATCTTCCCATGGAAGTTTCTTTGTTCCTTCAAACAGATCATCAAATGTATATGCTTTAAAAGAACCTATTTTTAATAAGATTCTTTCTGCTGTTCTTAAAAATATATTCGCACGGGCAATCCCATCTAAATCTGTACGAAATGTTATTCGCCCGTCTTCTACTTTAACAATTTCATATCCTAAGTCCAGGATCTCTCTTTTTAATACTGCTTCCAGCCCAAAATGGCATGGTGCAATCAGTTCAACTGTCTTCACTCAATTCTCCTTTGTATTTTTATTCTGTTCCTATTCTACCGTTTTCCTTATTTTTCGTCAACTGTCAACTTTTGTAACATGCTGAGCCGCCGACTTATTTTGTTCTTTTTCTTTCATATAATAATAGACACCACCGATGATATTATAAACTTCAAATCCATCTTTCCTCAAGTGTCTGGCTGCCATCATACTCTGTCCGCCGAAATCACAATAAACAATGATCTTTTTCCCATCCATCTGTTCATAACACTCTTTTAAGATTCCATAGGGACAGCTGATCGCATTTTCTAAATGCCCTTCTTTGTACCGTTCTTCCTCTCTGACATCCATCAAAATATAATGCTTTTTATCTTTTGAAAGCTTGATCCCTTCTTTTAATGATATATTTTCAAATTCCATAAAAGTCCTCTTTTTGTTAGCATATGCACATCACAGACTCTTGGAACTAACAAGTATTTTCTATAGAAAAGAGGAATCCTTATGCCGATTTCACAAGGATTCCTCTTTTCTAATTAGTATTCATCATTTGCATTTTTGTTGCTGTTTGTTGAACTATTCTGACTTTTGTTTTTATTCTGGTTCTTTGATCTGTTAGATCCTCCGCTGTTGCTTGTATTGGAAGACTGATTTTTGTTACTTGAATTCGAACAATTTTTTGCCATGTTCATTCTCCTTTCTTTTTAATACAGCATTATTTTGTGCGAAATCTCTTTCATATATACACAAAAAAAATTATTTTACTTTTATTTTACTTTTTTTAAAAAAATCACTTGATTTTTTTCAACCAATCATATATCATGAACTTATCGAGGATATGTTTATTTTCGATTATAACCCCTTATTAATTTATTTATACTCCCCTCAAAAAGAGCAGATTTCCCTATCTGCTCTTTTTATTATTTATCTTTAATGTTTTTAAAAATGTACAAATGATTTTATTGACATTTTCTATAGTATGTGTATAATTAAAATTGTTCAAGAACAAAGGCGTTCCGATCATAGGATTGGAGCGCCTTTTTTTGTATATCAATGGTAATTCCTTGGGTCTTCTCCATCGATATACGAAATTCTTTCTTAAGACTTTATACATAACCGCGTACTAGTTTTTGACAAGTTTTTGGCATCTTGCAGACAAGAGTAACGGACACATCTTTGACTTGAACACAGACTTGCTATGTTGACTAGAATGAGACTAACAATGACGACTAGAATGAGACTGACAATGGCGACTAGAACGAGACTAGAATGAGACGAATCATAATGACTAGTTTTGAAACTTAAAAGTAAGACCCAGCACAATACCCAAACTACATATGACATTAGAGAAGCCTCGGACAAATGTCCGAGGCCTTTCTCTTTGTACACATTTTTAGATCAATTCCGATTGTTTTACAGCATTTCGTCTGGTTTCTGGCGGTCTTCCGGACGCATAAATCCTGCGAGTAAAAGTTGATAACTTCCAAAATAAGAAATAAACATCCACGCCATTCCTGTAAATATCGCAGAACCTGCTGTTACACCGATCGTCTCCACCAGTTCAAATATAACTCTGGCATAAATAGACAGCTTAAAGATCTTTCCAAAGGATACATCTTCTCGATTCTTACGGTCCATTCTTGTTCTCTGATTAAAATATGTGAGCATTGTAATAAAAATACAGACTGTTAAATAAGAAATAATATTTGCGATCCATTGTGTAAAGAACATGATCACGATAAAAATACGGATCATCGGCACCATAGATAGCATTGCCTGATTATTGAATTCAACTTTCTTCATATTCTTAAATGAAAAAGTATTCATCATGTTTCCAACAGCTGTATTCTTTACCACCATCTCATTCTTAGCAAATACCAGTTCCATCTGATACTTATTGCTTAAATCTTCAGTTGATACTTTATCCTTGGATGTATCTGCCACAAAATGTACACCGCCGATCTCAAAATCCATCTCCTGATCAACAGATAATGTTCCATCTTTTAATTCAAATGCAGGCAGTCTGTTTAAAATAAAATTCTTCCATCCACCAACACTGACTGTAAATCCTGCAACATCCATTCCATATCCGAGAATCGTTGTGATCAATGTGATCGCTGCAAGAAATAAAATAACTTTCCCTTTTGCAAGGTTAAGAAGTCTTTTGTACTGGCTTGGTTTTAAGCAGGCGATCTTAAACTGCTCAAACCAGCTGATTTTCTCTGATTTGTCCATAAATGATTATTCTCCGTATACAATACTTTTCAGTAATTCGTCCTTCTCTTTTGTTCCTTTGATGATTTCTACTAATTTGGCTGCAAAATCAATCGCTGTTCCCATTCCACGACTTGTAATGATTTTTCCATCTACTACAACTTTATCTGTCTGGTAATCTGCGGATTTTAATTCTTCTTCCATCGCTGGATATGAAGTTGCCTTTCTTCCTTCTAGAAATCCGTATTTTTCAAATACTGTTGGTGCTGCACAGATGGCTGCTAGATACTTCTCGTTCTTATACGCCTTCTGAAGTAATTTTCCAAGTCCTTCATGATCTTTTAGATGAAGCGTTCCTGGCATTCCTCCTGGAAGTACATACATTGCTCCCTCCGCTTCTAATACTTCATGAAACATGATATCTGCTTCAACTTCAATACGATGTGCACCAATGATATTTCTGGAACTTCCGATAGAGACTGTAACTGTTGGAATCTCCGCACGTCGCAGCATATCAACTACAGTTAAACCTTCGATTTCTTCAAATCCATCTGCTAAAAATACAAAAACTTTTCCCATCATAATTCTTCTCCTTTATTCTTTCTATATTATAACATCGTTCTTCTTTTCTTCCTCTTCTTTATTATTACAATAACTTTAAAGAAAAAATGGTAAAAAGTCAACCCGTCTTAGCCTTACTGGTATTTCTTTTCTATTTTCAATTGACATTTTCGTTAAGAATCGGTAAAATAGATTTCGATAAATTATATGTATGTTTCCGTAGCTCAGCTGGATAGAGCGACCGCCTCCTAAGCGGTAGGCCGGGTGTTCGAATCACCTCGGGAACACTTCATGTGCCGGAGACTTATGCCTCGTTTCCGGCACTTTATGTTTATAAGGAGGAATCTCAATGAAAGGTTTATTTATTATCAACCCATCATCCGGTAAACAAAATATTGATTCTATGTTACGAGAGATCATGGCAACATTGATCCTTGATCAAATTTGTTCCCATGTTGATGTTTTTTACACAAAAGGCAAGGATGATGCGAAAAATCGTGCTGCCGAATTAAAACCAGGAGATTATGATTTTATTGTATCTGTTGGTGGTGACGGTACATTAAATGAAGTTACGAACGGTCTGATTTTAAGTGAAAGTAATATTCCTATGGCAATCATTTCCGCTGGAACAGTCAATGATTTTGCTACATATATGAAACTTCCTCAGACTGCGGATGGTTTCTGTCAGATGATCAAAGACTTCCAGACAAAGAAGGTTGATGTTGGACGTGTCAATAACGAATACTTCATCAATGTTCTGGCTGCAGGTATGTTAACAGATATCGCTTACAAAGTTCCAAAAGATAAGAAAGCCGTTCTTGGTAAGATGGCCTATTATCTGGAAGGTGTAAAAGAATTTCCAAAACAGCTTTCACAAAATATGACTTTAACATTTAACAGTAAGGAATATTCCGGAACTGAAGATATCATGTTGTTCTTGGTTGCAAACTCAAAGAGTGTCGGAGGTTTTGCAGATGCGGCTCCTCTTGCATCTGTTTCTGACGGATATTTAGATGTTATGATCATCAAGAAAATGGCACTTCTTACAGAAGCACCAGATTTGATCTTTAAATTATTCCAGGGAGAACATCCAAAGCATCCTTCTATCGAATATTTCCAGACAAAGGAATTATCTGTTCTTCCAACAGAACAAACTGCCGGGATCGCCATCGATTATGATGGTGAAATATTAGAAGAAGGACTCCCAGTCGATATCTCTATCGTACCAGAAGCCCTTAATCTGATCATTTTACGTACAACTAATTAATCTGTACTAATAATTAATGAAGTTTCACAGAACCAATCTGTTTTCCATCATAACTTATGATATATTTATTATCTTTACATTTATATGTAAGTTTGGAAGCAGATTGGTTTTTTTCTAACATCACTGTCACGTCATTTAAATGTTTTAATGGAATCTTATATGGAGATAATTCATTTCCTGTTTTTAAGAAACCATATGTATCATCTTTCAGTACTGTATTCATTGTCTTAAATGGTGCGATTGTCTTATAATTGTTAAATCCATAATTTAACATCTTAATCGTATCTTCATATAACTCATATCCATGTGCACAAAGATCTACTACGATCAGTTCTTGATCTCCTCTCTTGGCAAATGTTACAAGAGTCCCTCCTGCTTTTGTTGTATATCCTGTTTTACCACCTTCAACACCATCATAGTTAAACATTGTTCGTTTCACCATCTTATGATGATTCCAAAGCTCTTTTCCATGTTTATCTTTGTTCGTTGGTGCAATATAATAATTAGGTTTGCATGCAACATAACGGAATGTTTCATTTTCAAGTGCTGCTTTTGAAATCTTTGCCATATCTCTTGCTGTTACATAATGATCATCATCATGCAATCCGTTGGTTGTTACAAAATGAGAACCTGTACATCCAAGTTCTTTTACTTTTTTATTCATAAGTTCTACGAATTTCTTTGTAGTTCCTGCTGTATGTTCTGCTGCTCCGTTACATGCCTCATTCGCAGATTCTAACATGATCGCATTCAGTACATCGATCAATGGAATCTTCTCTCCTGCCTTAATTCCGATATGTGTACTTCCTGGCTCAATGCTGTTAACTGCATAACTTGAAAATGTAACTTCATCATATAAATCTTTGTTATTCTCAATCGCAACCAATGTTGTTAGGATCTTTGTGATACTTGCTGGATAATGACGGTCATCTACCTTCTTTGCATACAAAATCTTTCCTGATTTCGCATCAATAACGATTCCTGATCTTCCATAGATCTTTGGCTGTTTTGCCGTTGTTTTTTCTGCTGTTGCAACACCATCTGCTGCCTGAACATTCACCTGTGGTGTCTGAAGTTGTGTCGCTGCAAACAATGACATGACCGCCATTGCAGTAATTTTCTTGATGATCTTTTTCATGATTTTCTCTCCTTTGTATGTTAGATCAGACCAAATTTCTTCAAGCCTTTTTCAATTCCATCTTCATCAACTCTTGCTGTCTGATATGATGCGATTTCTAATAATTCTGGTACAGAATTACCCATTGCAACACCATATTTTACATATTTGATCATATCGATATCATTGGCACTGTCACCAAATGCATAAGAATCTTCTCTTGAAATTCCTGTATGATCAAGGATCACTTCTATTCCCTTCGCCTTATTAACACCTAATGGTACAAATTCTACTGAATTTACAGGCTCATGATATGTTCCTTTGTATTTGTGTCCAAGGATCTCTTCGATCTCTGGTTTCTTTGAAAGCTCCATATGATGGTATGTCCATTTTGGAACATCCACTGCTTCATTTAATGGATATAATGTTGTTTTACAGTCTGCTTCTGTTTTATTCTTCATCGCAATATAATAATCATCTGTGTTCTCCGGATCATAATATCCATATTTTTCTCCTTCTAAGATGATTCCAATCTTCTGTTTCTTTCCCCAGTCGATCACTGTCTGTACTTCTTCTGGTGTCATCAGTTCCTGATGCAGGATCTTGCCTTCATACTCTACATAAGTTCCTGCCCCTAAGATCACTCCATCAAATCCCATATGGAAATATTCTTCTGGAATCATTCCCTTGCTTCTCCCCGTGCACATAACGATCTTGTGCTCATTTGCGATCAACCGATTCAATGCATTAACTGTTGATTCTGGAATTCCGATTCTAGAATCATATAATGTTCCATCGATGTCAAAAAATATTATCTTACTCATTGTTTCCCTTGTTCTCCATTAAATATTCTCTATCTGCCAATCAATTGGCGCTAGTCCATGTTCTTTCAAAAATTCATTTGCCTGACTAAAATGATGGCATCCGAAAAATCCTCTATATGCTGATAACGGGCTTGGGTGCGGTGCTTCTAATATCAAATGATTCGGATTATCAAGTAATGCTTTCTTACTCTGTGCTGGACGTCCCCAAAGCATAAATACGATCGGACGGTCCTGTTGATTCAACACTCTGATCGCCGCATCAGTAAACTCCTCCCATCCAATACCTCTGTGAGAATTCGCACGATGTGCCTGTACAGTCAATACTGTGTTTAACATCATAACACCCTGGTCTGCCCATTTCTTTAGATATCCATTATTCGGAATATAGCATCCAAGATCTTCGTTCAATTCTTTATAAATATTAACCAATGATGGGGGCGCTTCCACTCCAGGTTTCACAGAAAATGACAATCCATGTGCCTGTCCATCTCCATGATATGGATCCTGCCCTAAGATCACAACTTTTACATCCTTTACTGGAGTAAAATGAAATGCATTAAAGATATCGTCAGCTGGTGGAAAGATCAGCTTGGTGTGATATTCATCCATAACTTTTTGGTATAATTTCCTATAATATGGCTTTTTGTATTCTTCTTTTAAATAATCTGCCCAGTCATTCGTAATTGGCGGCATTTTTCGACCTCCTTTTTAAAATCTTTTCCCATTATATCATAATTTGTAGTAAAATAAAATTCGATATGAATATGAAAAGAAAAGGAGGGTATTATTTTGAAGCAAATGAAAAGCTTACTGGAAAATCCCCACGGATTTTCTGTCTCACTTGTATTTGACGGACTGTTTGTCGGAATCTTTGCCGGATGCATTTCTGTCATTTATCGCCTGCTTTTAAATAACGCTGAAAAACTATTATTTACGATCATTGCATTTACTAAAACAAGGCCTTTCTGGATAGCTGTCTGGTTTATCGTTTTGATCGTTATGGGACTGATCGTTGGATGGCTCATGTCTTGGGAAGGCATGGCTTCTGGAAGTGGTATCCCACAGGTTCAAGGAGAGATGAAAGGTTATTTAAATCAGAACTGGCACCGCGTTCTTTGTTCTAAGATCATTGGTGGAACTTTATGTATTCTTGGAGGTTTATCTCTGGGACGCGAAGGCCCTTCCGTACAGCTTGGTGCCATGGCTGCAAAGGGTATTGCTAAGATTACAAAAAAATCTCAAACCAAAGAACGCTATATGATGACTTGTGGTGCAGGTGCCGGTCTTGCCGCTGCCTTTAATGCACCACTTGCAGGTGTGATGTTTTCACTAGAAGAATTACAGAAGAACTTTAACAGCTCTATGTTAGTCTGCATCATCTCTGGATGTGTAACTTCCGATTTTATTTCAAAAAATGTCTTTGGATTATCTCCAGTTTTTGATTTTCATTTAAAGGCTGCTCTTCCTCTTGTACATTATTGGATGTTAATAATTCTTGGAATCCTACTTGGGCTTTGTGGTGCTTTTTATAACTTTATCATGTTGAAAGGACAGGATTTATTTGGAGCAATGAAAAAAATCCCAGCAAAATACCGTATCGTATTTCCTTTTGTAGTATCTGGGATCGTTTGTTACACGCTGCCTTCTATCTTAGCAGGTGGACATGCTATGATCTCTCTGATCACAGGACATACTTTACTTGTCTCTACGATGTTATTATTATTAGTTGCTAAGTTTTTCTTCTCCGCCTTCTGTTTTGGTTCCGGGGCTCCTGGTGGAATCTTCTTTCCACTGTTGATTCTCGGTGCATACCTTGGGGCGATCTATGGAACACTGGTGATTCAGGCAAGTGGAATTCCTTCTTATTACTTAGTGAACTTTATTACGATCTCCATGGCTGGATTCTTTACAGCGATCGTACGTGCACCGATCACAGGTATCCTGCTGATCGCTGAGATGACTGGTACATTTGAACACTTTCTTTCACTAGCAGTTGTTTGTATCATCAGCTATCTTGTTGCGCATCTGTTAAAGAGTGAACCAATTTACGAAAGTCTGCTAGGACGAATTCTTGCTAAAAATGGCTTTAAAGAAAGCGAAGATGCTGATCATAAGGTTCTTCGTGGATTTGCTGTCGGCACTGGTTCCATTGCAGCCAAACAGCTTGTAAAAGATATTCCATGGCCAGAACATTGCTTGATCGTTACTTTAAATCGTGGTGATGAAGAGATCATTGCTCGAGGAAGCACTGAAATTCATGTTGGCGATACGATCATTGCCTTGATCGACGATAATTATCTTGGAATGGTCACGGAAAGCATTCAGCTAATCTGCGGTGAGATCATTCCTGAATAATTTTATATTCAATTTACTTTTATTGAGAAAGTTTTCAGTTTTTATATGTTGCGATTGACTAACCTTACTTTTGACTAATAAAATATAAGAAAGAAATACATCATATAAGTTCGAAGGAGGGATTATCATGCAACCATTAACAAAAGTCATGCAGGGAGCGACTTGCACTGTCAAGTGGGCATTAGGCTTACCTGAAACTGTTGAAAAGCTCCGCGAACTGAAGATTGAACAGGGAAGTAAACTGCAAGTTGTTTGTAAAAACAGCGATTATATGATCATCGGCGTTGGATCAAAACGGTATGCTGTTGGGAATGAAATTGCTGGAAGAATTCAGGTTTAGATAATTATAAAAATAAATAAGAACGAGAAAATCTCCATATAACTTGATTTTCTCGTTCTTATTTTGTTTATATTTGCATCATAAATCAATACTCGTATTGTTCAGGATATCCCCTGCCTGTTGATTCTCTCAAGTCCATCGACATCATGATCTGCATGTCTTCCTTTGATAATTCAAAATCAAAGATATCCGCATTCTGTATGATCCGTTCTTTGTGGACAGATTTTGGAAGGCTTACGATCCCTCTCTGCAAATGCCAGCGTAAGATGATCTGTGCAGGTGTTTTATTGTATTTTTTAGCAATAGCTACGATTTCTGGTTCTGAAAGCTGTTTTCCTTTGCCTAGAGGTCCCCATGCTTCTACAACAATATCATGTTCCTGGCAATAATTTACGGTCTCTTCCTGCACAAGGAATGGGCAGATTTCAATCTGATCAACCGCTGGTGCAATGTTAGCTGTTACTTCTAATTGTTTTAAATGTTTTGGACGAAAATTGCTGACTCCTATATTCTTGATCAGTCCTTGTTCATAATATTTCTCAAGAACTTTCCAGGAACCTTTGACATCATTGATCGGCCAGTGTAATAAATACATATCCACATATTCAAGTCTAAGCTCTTTTAATGTCTTTTCAAATGCAGCTTCTTGTTTTCCTTCTACCATATCTTCGTACCACATCTTACTTGTCACAAAGATTTCCTCTCTTGGGATCTCGCAATCTCTGACAGCTGCTCCAACCAGCGCTTCATTCTCGTAATAGGCTGCTGTGTCTATATGACGATAGCCTGATGATAATGCATCAAGACATGCCTGATATGCTTCGTCCCCGCGGCTGTCCCAGCTTCCGAGTGCCATCACTGGTATTTCATTTCCATTGTTTAATTTAAACGTTGAACTTACATTCATGTCTTCCTCCTTGTATCTGTTATCTTTGTCTTTATACTACAACAGGAACCATCGTCCCTTGATAGTTCCTATTATAGTTGATTTTATTTAATTTGAGAACTGTTGATATGGCAATAATTTCATAGTCTGCTTTGTATTATTTGTCAAATGTATCTTTGATCTTCTTCATGATAGGCTCTGCTTTTTTCATCAGATCCTGTACACCCATTCTCATGACTTTCTTTCCATGGAATCTTTCTTCTCCCTGGATTGCTACATCTGTTGAAAGAATGACGCATGCTGCTTCTTTGATATCTTCTTCTGTTAAGTTGTTTTCGATTCCAGCAGTTCCCTGTGTCTCAATCTTAACATCGATTCCGTATTTTTCTCCTGCTAAAACTAATGCTTCTGCTGACATATATGTATGTGCAACTCCTGTTGGACATGCTGTAACTCCTACTACTTTCATTGTGATACCTCCTGATTTTTTGTGAATGAATTTATTATTTTAATGTTTCAAAATATTTTTATGATATTTTTTAGAAGTCATCAAATGATAACTCAATGTCTTCTACTTCCTGATTGTCATCTTCTGCTACGTAATCTTTTTTCATCAATCCGGTAACTACTGCTACGAAAACTGCTCCGATCAAAATCGACGCGACGTATCCAATTCTGTTTTCACAAACTGGTAATACGATCAATCCACCCCAAGGTGCATGGTTTAATGTTCCGAATAAGAATCCTGACATACAAGAAAGTGCAGAACCGATTGCATAAACTGGGATTAAGCGGACATCAGCTGTTGCAAATGGGATCGCTCCTTCTGTGATTCCCATGCATCCCATAAGGATAGCAGCTGTTCCTGATCCACGATCATCTTCTGAGAATTTCTTTTTGAAAAGAAGTGTTGCTAATCCGATTCCGATTGGAGGAACGGCGATAGCTGCTCCTACACCACCCATTAAGTATGGTAATGTATCAACCTGTGTCTGTGCAAATGTAGCTGCTACTTTGTTGATCGGACCACCCATATCAACACCGATCATAGCTCCTAATAATAATCCTAGAGGTGTTTTTGCTGCTCCAGACATACCATTTAGTGATACGGTCATCCAGTTCATAAATGCAGCGATTGGTTTTCCTAAGAAGAATACGATGGCACCACCAGAAGCCAAGGTTCCTAATAATGGATAAAGGAAGATATTTCCGACTGCTTTGTAAGCTGTTGGTAATTTGATTTTCTTTAATGCTTCAACGACATAACCTGCGATAAATCCAGCGATGATTCCTCCGATGAATCCAGCTCCGATCTCTCTTGCTAAGTAAGCTCCGATAAATCCAGGTCCAATACCGGCTTTCTCTGCGATACTATATGCGATATATCCACCTAATGCTGGAATAAACAGTGCAAGACCTGCAGAACCGATCTGGTTAAGCTGTGCTGCGATTCCTTCTGTTGGTACGGCTCCTTTTCCGTTCATCATAACGGATAATGCAAAGTAGATACCACCAGGTACTACGAACAGGATCATGTACGATGTTGCTGTCATTAAGTGTCTTTGAAGATCTTTTAATATTTTACCCATTATTCTACCTCCAGATTTTCAATCAGTGTTTCATATACTTCCTCTTTTGTTCCGTTCTTTAATTTATTACGGAAATCTTCATGCATCATCAATCTTGAAAGTTTTGATAATATCTGAAGATGTAATTCTCCTTTTCCTGCATTGCTGACTGCGATCATGATGATGAAATCTACCGTATCATCATCTGCCCATACAACTGGGTTCTTTGGTTTTGCTACGCAAAGTCCTGTATCGATCGCTCCACTGCTCTTTCCGTGTGGAATTCCGATTCCATAACCAATATGTGTTGAGAATACTTCTTCTCTTGCTAACACATCTTTATAAAACTGTTCCTTGTCTGATAAATAACCTTGTTTGTCGAACGATTCAACCATCTGTTTGATCATATCATCTTTATCTTTTGCTTCAACGTCAAATAAAATATTTTCTTTTTTAATGATTGGCTGCATGTTGTTCTACCTCCTTTTCACATCTGCGGATGACCGCCATTGCATCCTCTGGTGTTCTGCATTCTTTTAAATCTTTGATAAGATCTGTTCTGCTGACCATCCTCATTAATCTAGTAACTACCGGAATATGTTCTTTCTTATCCCGGCTTGCCAGACAGAAGATAAGATTTACTTCTTTTTCTCCAAATCTGACTGGTTGTTCACTGATCAGTAAACTCATACAACTAACCTGAATTCCTGCATTTTCACTACCATGAAGTAATGCAAATACCTCATCTGTCACGGAATAAAATCCTCTGACTTCTATTCCTTCAATGACATTTTCACAATATCTGTCTCCATCATTTCCATGATGTTTTAAAATATCCGTTGATGCCTTCACTGCATCTTTCCAGTCATCAATTTGTTTCACACATTTGATATCATCAACCCCTAGAAGATCACTCAATGTCTTGAATTTTCTAGGCATTTTAACCTCTTTATATCCAAGTTCCTCTTTAATGACTGCCATAACTCGATGTTTATCTTCATCATTTAAAAAATCAAGTCTTCTCTCAATTGCAAAATAATTTGTTAAAACATTTCTTTTCTGCAATCCCAAAAGATCTAATTTAATGTAATCATCTTGATTGAAAATGACATTTACCCTGGCAAATGGTTTATCTACCGGAAGTTCTACGTCGACAGTTGAAATCACCACATCGATATCTTCCCAATCTGTAAAATGTTTGACCTGATATGCAGAGATTGATTTCTTTACAAATACCTGATAACTGTTTAGTAATGCATCTTTCACAACAACTGTTGTTCCATATCCAAACCCACAGATCAAAAGTACGTTCATATAAGAATTTTTCTGCATTCGTCTTAAACTTCCAATAAAATACATTGCCAGATAAATCTCTTCGTTCTCCGTCATATGTGCAAGCAGCTTATCTTTTCTCAATATTTCTTTTAATGCGACATAAACATATTGATATTCGTCTGGAATAAACTGGCTTACATCATCATGTAACTGTACATTTCCCTTGATTCTGTCAACCATCGGCCCGAGATGATTTAACAATCCTTTGATCAATACACCATCCTGTTTGAAATCAATTCTTAAGCGTTCTTGCATTTTATCAATCAGCATCTGTGTAAGATCTGCAATATTGATCAAATTATCTGTTACTTCAAGATGAACGTATTTGTTGGTATATTTTTCAAACCCAGCTAAGATTTCACTTTGCTTATGATCAAGAGTTTTCCCAATACACTTTTCGTAATCTTTGAGGCTATCACCAATCTCACCGGTTTTACCCCATTCATGCTCCGGCAAGTCTTTTTCTTTGATCATATACCATGTAAACGTACAAATATTGGCAACATACCATTTATATGTCTGGTCACTAAAGATCCACCCAGTTTTCTTTAATAACCCATCAATCCATAAAAACAATTCATTCAAATCTACTGGTAAGAACATTTTATAAATCAGATTCTTTATATATGCTTCATATGTCGTTGTTAAATGTGTTTTGTATAATGTTTTGATATGACTTCTGATTTCTTTGCTTCGTACTTCATAAGATTTCTTGGACTTCTCTATTAGATAAAATCCATTTTTATACTCAAGATAAATGTCATCTTCTTCTAATTCTTGTTGTATCTCTTCGATGTCATTTTGTATAGATCTTCTGGAAACCTGTAAAATTTCACTCAATTTTCTAATATTCAGATTTGTTGTGTCAAATAGGATCATCAGACGGAGAATCTTGATTCTTTCTTTAGCTGAAAATACAAATTCATTGTCCTCAAGAAATATGGATAAATCAAGACTTTCCGGTACTTTAAGTTTTCCTTTTGGTAATTTTTCAATCAACGGAAGTTTCTGCAGAGACAACTCGTCATTGATCTTGTCAATATCATAACGTATCGCCCTTGTTGTCTCATCCATTGCCTCTGCGATCTGACGATATCCAGTTTCTTTATGTTTTTCCAGATATTTGATAACATTCAGCATTCTTCCTTTTACCATATGAATCTTCCTCCCTGAAATCTCTCTTATCTTCTGATTTCATAACTTCATCATATAATTCTCCTGCACTGATGTTTTGCCCATTTGTATACACTTAAGCTTTTAATTAAGCTTCAGTATTCATGATTTTTGTTGTAAGACCTTCCATATTAAAGCATCTTACGTGCTTTTCCATTTCTTCTTTTAATTTTTCAATGACAAAACGTTTTCCGTCGATCTTGATTGCTGCAAGATTTTCATATAATTTGTCAATTTCTTTTGCTACATCATCATTTGAGAAAGTATAATGTCCACATAATTCTGTAATCTGTAATTTTGTAGCATCATCTAATGCTTCCAGATTAGACATGTCAACTTCATCTGTTAACCATTTCTTCCATTTCATAGAGTAGATAGAATCATGTGTTAATGCTTCTCTTAAGTTAGATGGATCTTTGATCTGTC
>CAJMOO010000038.1 GCA_905215045.1 uncultured bacterium
GAAGGCGAGTTACGCAAGGAAAGCCGGCGGATCAGCGATCTGTAAAAAACGTGAGGAAAATTCTCTAGCTGCTCTTCCGATCGTTTATTTATTTTTTATCATATACCCGAAATCTACAGTTGGCCAACACACAAATTAAATTTTTTCTTGTGCATAAATAGATATATTCCCATTCACCCCATAAGCAATCGCACAGACAATAACAAACAGCACCATATCAGCTCCTCCAAACACTTCTAATCCAATCATGATCGGTGCGATCAGTGTATTTGTTGCGCTTCCAAAGACTGCTGCATATCCTAGTGCTGCACATAACATTGGTGGTAATCCAAGCAGACCTCCAAGGATCACTCCAAGAGATGTTCCAATCGAAAACAGTGGTGTAACTTCTCCACCCTGAAATCCGATTGCCAGTGTAAAAATCGTAAATAATAACTTTAGGAGCCAATCATAACTATAGATTGTCTGTCCTGCGAATCCTGCTGAGATTATATTTGTTCCAAGTCCACTATATCTTGATCCGTGAATAATAAACAATAATGCTGCTAATGGAATTGCCATAACTACGATTCTTAAATACTGATTCATGATCGTTTCTCCCATAAATGCTTTTAACTTACTTAATGAAAAAGAAAACAATCTTCCAGTCAGTCCAAATAAAATTCCAAGTATGATTACTGATATGATTGTTTTCGTACCAGTTAAATTTATGGTATTTTTAATCGCAACTGAAAATTTTTCTAACCCCAGGCTATGAGATGTAAATGCTGCTATATATGCAGACGCCAATGCTGGCAGTAGTGCTTCATAATCCATTTTCCCGATTACGATTACCTCGATTGCAAAGAATGTTGCACTTAATGGTGTCTGAAATAACCCTCCAAATCCTGCTGCCATACCGATGACTAACATTATTCTTCCATTCTCTGGGAAGTTTAATTTTCTTCCGAGTGCATGAGACAGGGTTGCTCCGATCTGAACTGCAACTCCTTCTCTGCCAGCACTTCCTCCGAATAGATGCGTTAACCATGTTCCGATCATTACTAACGGAATTAGTAGTAATGGGATGGAATCTGTTTTTTGCTGGCCAACTTCGAAGACAAGTTTCATTCCTTTTAGACTTAGTTTACTGAATACATAATATATTGCTGTGATCACGAATCCAGCAATTGGCAGAAATGGCAGTAAGTATTGATAATGTATGGTTCTGAAATCTGAAATTGCGATCAGTACTCTTCCAAACAAGGCGTCGATCGCACCTACAATGATTCCTACAATGACTGCCATGATGAAATATTTTAGCAATTGTATCATATAGTCTTTTTTTTGCATTTTTTTATTCCTCTCTTATCATTTATTGCATCAAAAAAGCTGACAACTCCTGTGTTCATTGCACAGAAGTCATCAGCTTAATAAGCGGTTTCGAATCTCTTCGAGGGAGAACTTCATTCCCTTTTTCTTTTGTTAAGATAGCATATTTTTTATTTTGTGTCAATTTTAAATCTTTGTAAGATTTTTATATTATGCTTGCTCCAGTTTATCTCTTAAGAAATCCTTTGCATCTATAATTACCTGTTTCCAATCATCGTTTCCGACATACCAGAATTCTCCTACAAACATTCTGACTCCCAGTCGTTTTAAAGTCTTTATATTTCTTACAAACTCAGTATGTCCTGTTCCAAATGGAATTTCTCTATATTTTCCTGGAACTGTCTCTTTTAAATGTGTTGCAAAAATATGTCCTTTTCCTGTCATTATGTCTTCATTAACATCTACGTCATATAAAAGAGATGCATTTTTCAGGTTTCCGATGTCTGGATATACTCCAAGATATGCCTGATCCACATCTTTTACATACACCATTGCTTTTTCTACCGTATCCATAAAAGGGGTTTCCATTGTTTCAAACCCTAGCAATACTCCCTGTTTCGCTGCCATGATAGCAGCTTCTTTCAGATTTGTCTTAAAATAATCTATTGTTTGAAAATCGCCTTGTTCATAATATACATCATATCCAGCAAGCTGTATGACTCGTACTCCTAATCTTGCAGCCAGGCAAATGGCTTTCTCCATGATTTTCATTCCTCGTTCCCTGATCTTAGGATCATGTGATCCTAATGGATATTTTCGATGACCACTTAAGCAAATGGATTTTATAGGAACTCCTGTTTTTTCGATTGCCTTTTTTATTTCATCCACTGGCTGATCAAGTCTTGCAAGTTTTTCTTCGGTCTCATCAATGCTCATTTCCAGATAATCAAAACCTGCTTCTTTTACCACTTCCAGTTTTTCTTCCCATGAAAGTGTATTAGGCATACTTTTCTCATAAAGTCCCAAATAGTATTCTTTATTTTGATTGACCATAATACGCCCCCGGACCATGTTTACGGTTAAAATGTTTCTCTAATAATGTCTGCTGCATTGGTCCAATTTCTGGATTTGTGACCAACATCGCAATTGCGTTCATTTTTGCACATTCCTCTAAAACAACTGCATTATGAACCGCATTAAAACCATCACTTCCCCATGTAAATGGTCCATGACTATGTACGAGTGCCCCTGGTACTCTTTCCGGATTGATTCCTCGTCTTTTAAATTCGTCCACAATGACTTTTCCTGTCTCTAATTCATAACTTCCCTTTATTTCTCCATCTGTCATGAGTCTGGTGCATGGAACTGCTCCGTCAAAATAATCTGCCTGCGTTGTGCCTAACGCGATAATATCTTTTCCTGCCTGTGCAAAACCAGTTGCCCATGTGGAATGTGTATGTACAACCCCGCCAATTCCTGGCCAGTTTCGATAAAATTCCAAATGTGTATCTACATCAGAACTTGGTCTTAATTCTCCTTCAAGGATATTTCCTTCAAGATCTATAAGAACAATATCTTCCGCTGTCATCTTGCTGTATTCTACTCCACTTGGTTTAATTGCAACAATTTCTTTTTCTCGGTCAATTTCTGATACATTTCCCCATGTAAATGTAACTAATCCATGTTGCGGTAATAATAAATTTGCCTCTAATACCTTCTGTTTTAATTCTTCTAACATAAAATCCCTCGCTTATTAATATGTATTCAGGTTTTATTCTGTTACAAAGTATACAGCTGCTTCATTTGCTGTGTGGTTTGCTGCTACAATGATATCTCTGTCTTTTTCGTTAACTACACACAGATTCGCAGGTCCTACTCCTTTTTCTATCATTGTGACTTTATATTCTCCATCCTCATAAGTAACAGCAAATAATTCACAGTCTTTTCTTCTTACTCCACATACAAACGCATTTTGTCCTGCTAATTTTGTTCCAACAAGTGCATGTGCAAAATCAATTTCATTATCATACTTCCAGACTTTTGTATATTTTCCATTAATCTTTTTATAAATCTGAATCGTATCTCCATGAAATTCTTCGATCGTCATGATCTCATCTTCACCATCATTGTCAATATCAACCGTTGCTATTTCTCCGATATGTCCTTCCATGATCAGTTCTGTCTTCCACTGTCCTCCTCGTTTCTGTGGTGCACTGACACGAAGAATTCCCTGATCACTTCCAAAGTATCCAACATCTTTTCCGACTTCCTTTGTCTGCCAGAATCCATGATTTCTATATAATCCATCAACTAAAATTTCAAGTTCAACACCCTTTGCAGGGTCTTCTGGTAATTCTGCAACATAAATACGTCCCGGTACACTCCAATCGTTCTTTTCTTTTTTGGATGTCGCTACCGTTGCAGCAATCAGATAATTAATTCCGTTCGCATGGAAAATGCCAAAACGATGCACATATGGAATAGACACTACATCTTTAAATTTCCATTCTCCATCTTCGTATTTTCCCCATACGATCTTAGCTAAAGATGGTGTTACTTTTAAATAAAATTCCTGTACAGCAAGGAATTCCTTTTCTTTTCCTGGAATCGGAACGATTGACATACATCCACCTGGTGTTGTCCAGACATTTTGTTTCTTTTCGAAATCTTTTCCATAATACATGTTACAAGCAATTTCTGGATCTTCACTTGCAAGTAGTACATGATTTTCTCCATCAAAGGAAATATTGCTTGCACAGTAGCATCTCTTCATCTCATCTAAATGTTTTTTCTCAATTTTCATGGTTTTTTCTCCTTTTTTGGGTATAAGAAAAGCTGCATAATGCAGCTTCTCTATTCTTCGATAAAATACGTTTTACTGCGAATTGTCTGATTATCCAATTTCAATATCAAAATCATCTTTCAATTCTTCATCTTCATGTACTGTTTCAACTGGACGCGCTGGTTTTGTTACAGAAACAATTACCGCTGTAACCATAGCTCCGATCAACCATGCTGCAATCCATAACATTGGATTACTTGCCAGTGGAACCGAGAAGATTCCACCATGCAGTACAGGAACTGTTACTCCCCAAGTTAAGATTAATCCATGAGCAACACCTGAACCAATTGTTACCGCCGGAATGACTCGTTTCGGATCATTAAAGGCAAATGGTAATGCACCCTCTGTTACCTGACACAATGACATTGCGATCGCAACTTTTGCATCTTCTCTTTCTTGTTCTGTATATTTTTTAGGAGTTAATACCAGTGCTGAAATTGCCATACCCATTGGAGGTGCCATAGCCGCCGCATTTTTTCCGGCTGCAGGTCCCCAGATTCCAGAGGCTGCGAATGCACTGACAACAGAGAAACAAATTTTATTCACAGGGCCTCCCATATCAAATCCGGTCATACATCCTAAGATAAATCCTAATAAGAATTTTGATCCCGTGTTCATATTCATAAAGAAGTCAACAGCTGCCTGTGTTAATGCTGCAAGTGGCGGTCCAAAGACAAACATGATCAACAGCGTCGCTATAATTCCGGATATTACCGGATAAATAACGATCGGATACATTGATTTCAAAGCTTTTGAATCTGGGAAATGTTCCTGCATCCATAAGATCATAATACCAATTAAGAATCCACAAATTAATGCTCCAAGGAAACTGGCTTTTACCTGTGTTGACAAATATCCTGCTACTACACCTGGTGCAATTCCTGGTTTACCACAGATAGAGTAAGCAATTCCTGCACAAAGTACGGACATCATTAATGCAAATGCTGCATTTCCTGCCTGTAAGAATGCATATCCAATAGTTCCTGCTGTATCAACATTCCCTGCCAGACGAGCAAGTGCTGTACAAAATCCACCGATAACGATAACAGGGATCATATAAGAGATACCACTCATACAATGCTGCTTTAAGTTTTTAAATACGTCTTTTAACATATCTTCTCTCCTTTCAGTACTTTTATTTCTTCAATGCACCTAATTTTTCTTCAATCTTACGAAGAAGATGTTCTGGTGATTTGATTGCTGTTGCAACAGGTACTTTAACCATTGGTTTTCCTTTGAATCTTTCTGTTCCAGATACAGCAACATCAGATGCGATCAATACACAATCTGCAGCATTGATATCTTCATCTGTTAATGCAAATTCAACACCACCGCTTCCCTGTGTTTCGATTTTTACACTCCATCCAAATTTTTCTCCAGTTTCTAACAGTTTTTCTCTAGCCATATAAGTATGTGCGATTCCACAAGTGCAAGATGTAATTCCAACAATATTCATAATTAAGCTTCCTTTCTCTTTGTAAATTCATTAAAATAAGTTTCAAATAGTTCAAAAAATTCTTCTTTTGTTTCACATTTCATTAACGCGTCGACATGTGCTTTATGTGCTACAACGCTAGCAAGCTGTGATAGATTCTGAAGATGTGTCTTCTGAAGATCTCCAGTTGGTGCTGCTAATAAGAAAATCAGACTTACTGGCTGATCATCAAGGCTTTCCCATTCTACTGACTGTTTTACTTTTCCGATCGCAACACTTGCATTGATTACCTGATCTGTTAAACCATGAGGAATCGCAATCCCTCCAAGACCTGTTTCTCCAATGCTTTCTCTTTCATAAACCGCTTCCAGGAATTTATCCAGATCTTTAATATTTCCTTTTTTATAAAGCATAGAACTTAACTGTTTTAAAACTCCATCTTTATCTGTTGCATCCATATCCAGATCTATTAAATCAAGATCCAGAATGTCTAATAAATTCATAATATGTACCCTCCTTTAAAGTTTTTTACTTGCTTCTATTAATGTTTCATATATTTCTCTGTCTTTCTTGCATTCTCTTATCTTGTTGACTATCTCCATATTACTTAACATTTTATACAACCAGTTCATTTGCATTACATTTTTTGCATCTGTTTTTGCAACTGCTAACATTACGATAAAATCAACTTCCTGTGTGTTCCAGACAATCGGATGATCCAGCTTGCAAAATGCAATCTGTGTTCGCTTTACATCCTCATGGAATCCATGTGTCAGGATAATACCATCTCCTACTTCCGTAGATCCCATATTTTCTCTTTTTAAAACACCTTCAAAAAATCTTGGTGTCACTGCGCCGCACATGCGAAGATAATTTGACATCTCTTGCAAGACCTGAATCTTATCAATTTGCTCATGAAAGACTTTTACTGTCTGCATGGAGAAATTTGTTTTATTAATACTTGGATTTTTTCTTAATAGTGTTCGTATTTTCTGTACATCTACTTCCGTCAGCAGCGGATTTACTTGTACATAAGGTTTGTCTGTGTTAAGTTCCACTGTTGAAATGATATATTTACATTTTTCTAACTGTTCCTCATCATTCATGGAACAATGAATAAATGTTACATCTGGGAAGTTTTCCTGAAGCTTTACAGAAAGTAATCTTGATACTCCTACTCCAAGAGAGCAGATAACCGCTACCTGCACATGATCTTTTGCCTGCTGTACAGCTACTGACAAATGCAATGCCACATAAGCAATTTCTCCTTCACTTGCATTTGCTCCGATATATTTTTTGAAACTTGAATTGATGATCAGAGCCAGATAATAATAGCTGGCATAATTAGTCTTAATCTCATTCAATAATGGGTTATATAGATTTAATCCATATTTCAAACGATATACTGTTGGAAGCAAATGAAGCATCAGTGATCTTTTAAACTGGTCATTTGATTCTAAATCTAATGACATGATCTTATCGGATTTCAAAATAAAATCTTCTGCTATATTTTCAGCAATCTTTCTCAGATCATTTAAAAAATCATTTTCTAAAAATGAGCTTTCATTCAAATACATACCTAAAAGATGCATAAGCAGATAATCTGCTTCATCTTTTGGAATCTCACAATTTCCATATGTTGAAAGTTCCTTTATCAGGATGTCGAACTCTTCTTTATAAGAAAATGTCTCACTATCCAAGGCTTTTGAATTTTCTATTAATAATGCTTTATTTTTACCTATTCTCATTAACATAACCGATGCATGAAAAGCCAGATTGTTTATATTCACTTCATTTAAGTGCATATTATAATTGTCATTCCAGTTATGTATAATGTCTTCGATTTCCTTAACATCAATATCCAGATATGTTTCCATCAAGCTTTCAATGGACTGATTTTTTTCACTCAGTTTACCTGCTAGTGCAGCAACTGCATTTCGAATATTTTCTTCATCTCCACTGACATAAAAACCTATACTTGGTTTCTTCATTAAACTAAGATCATATTTCTCCAGCCATTTTGAGATCTCCTGAAGATCTTTTTCAATTGTTGACTTGCTTACATAAAGATTATTCTGTAATTTATATGGATATATTTTATTTTTTGACAGCAATATCTGTACTAAAATGCAGCCTCTTCGGTATTCTTTCGAATAAGACTCTACTAAGTCATGTTCTCCTTTTACATCAAGAAACAATGCATCTTTTTCGTCTTGTGTACCTTCAATCCAAATACCAACTCTTGGTTTCTTTTCAAGTTTCATGGAATGAACCAGGATTTCTGATTCTATTTTTTCAAGATCAGATCGAATCGTCCGGCTGCTGACATTTAACTGCTCTGCTAATTCTTGTGTTGTAAGTGGTTTTTCTGCTTTTAAAAGAATCTGAATTAAATTTTCTTGTCTGTTCATATATTTCTCACCTGCGGAATTGTTACGATCAATGGATCTTTAAATGAATATTGGCTACCTGTATATTCTAATCCCTTTTTTTGTTCATGGCTATGAAGTATTCGAACTAGATTTCCATATCGATATAAATAATATGTCAGTGCCACAGCTAAAATCGTTAAGCATATTGCTGCAAGCCATACAAGATTAAACAAACATGCTCCTACACCGACAACTCCTAGAATACTTTTGATGTATGTCATTGTCGTATTCCATGTGATATTGATATTTTTATTTTTTTCATCTCTTTCAATCTTGTAAAACCACATATAATTTCTCCTTTATTTTGACTGAGCTTTGTGTCCTCCAACCTCATCTCTTAAAGATGCGATCACTTTCGCTGAAAATGAATCATCCTGTTTTGATCTTAAACGCATCATCAGTGAAGTAGAAATAATTGGGATTGGAACTCCAAGTTCACAAGCAGACTCGATTGTCCATCCTGTTGTTTTACTTGCTCCAACAACTCCTTTGATCTTTTCTAGATCTGGATCTTTTCTAAATGCATTTGCTGCAAGTTCTAACAGCCATCCTCTGATAACACTTGATTTACTAAGTGAATCTGCAACGTGTTCCAGATCGTAATCAAATTCACTTTTTTCAAGAAGTTCAAATCCTTCTCCTAATGTCTGCATGTATCCATATAACATTGCATTGTGAATCATTTTAAGATAATGACCACTTCCTGTTTTTCCTGTGTAAAGACATCCGTTTGTTGTTGCAATGCTTTCTAACATTTCCTGAAGATCATTTTTAAATACTTCCGGATCTCCTCCACACATAAAACTTGCCCCGTGTCTTGCTCCGTAAACCCCTCCGCTTGTTCCGATATCAAAGAAATAAATTCCTTTCTCTTCCATCTTCTTTGCTGTCTTTAAGCTGTCTCGATGATCTGAATTTCCACCATCGATCACGATGTCTCCTTTTTTACATAAACCACTTAATTCATCTAATACTGAATTTGTGATCTTTCCAGCTGGTAACATAACCCAGATCACATCTTTCTGATCCGCAGATACCAAACCTTTTAGAGTTTCATATGATTTAATTCCAGATTCTTCAGCCTTCTTTCTGGCTTCTTCATTTACATCGAATCCTTCTACATCAACCTCGTGGTCTTTCATATTCAGGGCTAAATTAAATCCCATTTTTCCAAGACCTACCATTTTTAATTTCATGACTTGGCTCCTTTCTTTTGTCACTTTTGTCTTTCGATAGGCTTATTATATGAATTTTTTTGTGACATTTCTATAGTTTTTAGTCTATTCCAAACCAAAGGTACTTCCGCTTTTATATTTCCACATTTTCCTCCATTTCCGCATTTGAATTTCCACATTTCCACTTTTTGAAAGATATCAAATTGACACACTTTATAATTCGTGTTAACTTTCTTAGTATCAGAAAGGAGCTGTCCATGCAAATTATAAAAACGTCAGTCATCGAAAATATTAAACATAACTTTGAAGAACTCTTTCCTGCAGAGAAAAAAACTGCACAATATATCCTTGATCATCTTGAAGAAGTAACCCTTCTTAATATCTCACAGCTTGCTAAAAAAGCTCATGCAAGTGAAGCTTCCATTGTCAGAATGGCAAAACATCTAGGGTATAATGGTTTCTTCCAAATGCGGCTTCTTCTTTCAAATGATGTCGCACAAAAAGACAGTGATATGTTAAACAATGCCCCCTTACTTACAAGTGAAAAAATATTTTCTGCTTGTGCAAACCGCATTCGTTCACTCTCAAGTTTCATCTCTACAAATGATCTGCTCTGTGCTGCAAAATTGATCTGTGAAGCCAGAATATGTCATATTATAGGGGCTGGAAATACAATCCCGATTGCTTCTGATCTTGGATTCCGCCTTCAGAGGAACGGGCAATCCTGTATGTATTCTTCATTGCCAGAACAGTATTTTAATAACATTGCACTTGGTGATTCTTCTGATCTTGTAATTGCGATCAGTCGTTCTGGTGCTTCAACACAAGTTTTAAAAGCGCTTTCCCTTGCTAAGAAAAAAGAAATGAAGATTCTTGTGATCACTGCTGATCCAAACTCTCAGATCATGGATTTTTCAGATGCTATTTTACAGATTAACGACACGAATGAAATGCATGATCAAAATGTTCGTGCTGATTCTCATTTATTAGAACTCGCTGTCAATGATGCTCTCATTTATGTTATTAAAAATTATCCTCTCTTTAATTTTGATGATAAATTGCCAACTCAGATAAACGATGTAGAATTATTGCTTAGCGAAACTAAATTTTAGATATGAATTTTTATGTAGATGAAATATATTTTTATTTCATCTATTTTTTATTGACTTTTGTGAAAATATTTTTTATAATAACCACAATCCCAAAGTTTCTATGAAAATATTTTTTACGAAGGAGGTATTTATGTTAGTTACAATGAAGGAAATTCTTGATCGAGCAAAAAAAGATAATTATGGTGTTACTGCCCCGAATGTACAAAGTGAGGATACCGTACGTGCTGTTATCAAAGTTGCTGAAAAGTGTAATTCTCCAATGATCATTGATGTGAATGCTTTTATACATCCCGATCTTCCGTGGTTTATACACATGATCCGTGATCTTACAGAAAAATCACCTGTACCTTTTGCAATCAATTTAGATCATGGAAAAAGTTATGAAGATATCATGTTAGGAATCAATTCTGGTTTTACTTCCATTATGGTTGATTGTTCTTCTTTAAGCTATGAAGATAATATTGCTCAGACAAAAGAGACTGTAAAAATGTGCCGTCCTCTTAATATCAGTGTAGAAGCTGAATTAGGTCACGTTGGTCAGGGTGTTGATTATTCTTCCGATGGTTCTGATCATTTTACAAACCCTGAAGAAGCAAGAAAATTTGTGGAAGAAACAGGAATCGATTGTCTTGCTGTAGCTATCGGAACTGCTCATGGACGTTATCACGGCACTCCTCACATCGATTTTGATCTGTTAAAACAGATTACCGATATTGTAGATATACCACTTGTATTACATGGTGGAAGTGGAACTGGTGATGAAAATTTAAGAAAAGCTGTAAAAAATGGTATTCAGAAAGTCAACCTTGCAACAGAACTTGTCGTTGCCGGAAAAGAAGAATTAGAAACTTTTATTCAAGATAAAAACTTTGATAAATGGCAGTTGATTCCGTCTTTTATCAAGGGATATTCTGACCGTCTGGAACATTATGTGAAATTATTTGATCAGGAAAATAGAGCTTGGTAAGGAGGATTTTATTATGATACGTTTTCATGATGCCTGCGGAACTACAGGTAAAACAGTTGCTGCAAGATTACTGCCCGACACAGATTTGATCGAAGGTATTGAAGAAGTATGTAAAAAAAATAATATTAAACATGCTTATGTTACCTGTTTTGGAAGTTTTAAAAAATGTGGTTATATGTATCTTGTTCCAAAAGAAGATGCGAAAGTCGGCGCTGGATATGGGAATGTTCTGCAAAAAGACGGCCCAGTAGAATTTCTAAATGGAACCGGTGTTGTTTGTCAAAATAATAATGCCTATGACACACATTTTCATGCGACAATGTGTGATGCTTCTGGTAATGTCTTTGGTGGTCATATTGTAAAAGGATATACTCCAACACTGACAACCGTTGATCTTATTATTTTTGAAATCAAAGATATTGAAATGCTTCGTGTTTACGATGAAGAAACTGATCTTACACAATTTCTTCCTGAGTAATATCGTTTGTTGGAATCATTTAGTTTTTTAACGGAGGGGCATACTTATGAAACATATAAAACTTGCTGTTATTGCAGATGATTTTACAGGCGGGGCAGATGCCGCAAGTTTTCTAAAACGGAAACACGCAAATGTTGTTTTGTTAACAGGAATCCCTCAAACTCTTCCTGATTGTGACTGTGTAGTTTTTGCCTTGAAAATACGCAGTATTCCTGTATCTGATGCGCTTAAGAAAGTTCATGACGTTCTGCTCTTTTTAGATCAGTATCATGTTGAACATTTATATTATAAATATTGCTCTACTTTTGACTCTACACCAAAAGGAAATATTGGACCTGTTATGGATTTCCTTCTCGACTACTATGATCTTCCTTACAGCATTCTCTGTCCATCCCTTCCAGTAAATGGGCGTACTGTTGAAAATGGCATTCTTTATGTGAATCATCAAAAGTTATCAGAAAGCCCTTTAAAAGATCACCCGTTAAATCCCATGTGGGATTCTTATATTCCTAAAATTATGGAACTACAAAGCAAATACCCTTGTTTTGTACTGAAACGAAACGAGTCTTTAACGTCATTTCTGGAAGAGAGAATGAGATCAGATTCAAAGTTTTATATTGTCCCTGATTATTCTGATTCTCAGGATGCTAAAAGAATCGTATCTTGTTTTGGAGATAATTTTCTCTATAGTGGTGGAAGTGGATTATTAGAATTTCTTTTTGATTTTTCTTCTCCAGAAAAAATTTTTCAGACATCTTTTGATAACCGCACGATCATTTTATGTGGAAGCTGTTCAAAAGCTACCAGGCTGCAAATACAACATTTTAGCGAAAATTATGAATGTTTATCTATCAATGAATCCAGTGATGATCTGACTTACATAACATCACTTATTGATGAGCAGAAAAGTCCATTGTTAATATATAGTGATGCTGTGTTGAAAAATTTTAAAACAGAAAAAAAATCCTCTGCACTTTATACAGCTGCCAGGAAAATAGAGTCTATTCTATCTTCCATTGCTGTTTATGCAAAAGATCATAACTATCACAAAATCATTGTTGCTGGTGGAGAAACTTCTGGAGCTGTGACCTCAAGATTAGGGTATACCGCTTTTTATATCGGTCAGGAAATCTGCCCTGGGGTTCCTGTTTTAATCCCTGAAGAAGATGAGCATTTACAGCTTATATTGAAATCTGGAAATTTTGGTGGTAAGGATTTCTTTTTGAAAGCTATGAATATGTGATTTCTGGAAAAGGGCCAAAAGGACAGAAGATTGATAATTTGGAGCAATCTTCTGTCCTTTTGTTTTGATTAAATTCATGCTAATATCTCTTTCACTTCGGATTCTTCAATGTTACATTCTTCTGCTATCTGTGCTGCAGTATAACCCTTTTGAGATAACTTGAAAACTTTCTTTGCCAGTTGTATTCCCTCATCCTTAGCAGTTCTCATCCGGCTCACCTCGTCACTCACTGCCATTTCCTCTCTCAGATATAAATACCGTTCTTTCTCATCCTGACTCATCTTATACATCTCATTCTTCACCGCCTCTCTATATGGGTTCCCACGAATTGTTTCCTCGACCTGCTTCCAATCCTTTGCCGCAAGTAATTTCGCCCAATAGTACAATTCTGTCTGTTTTTCTTCTTCTGTTGCTGATTCTACTTGTTTTAATTGTACCACATGAAATTGTAACTTACTACTATATTCCTCGTTTGTCTTTATATCTAATAATTTAATATGATGATGAAATCCAGGTGTTTTCATTAAATCAAAATCCAAAATCCCAACATGAATACATGGTTCTAAATCGCCATATGGCTGTCCATGATAAAGTCCTTCCGTAAACATTCTGCAATTATAAAACAAACTTCGTTCTGTCCAGTCTTCTTGATAACGATTCTGCATTTCAATATTAATTTTCTTATTGTCGTTTAAATAAATTTTTATATCCAGAATTCCCTCTTTTTCTTCTTCATTCTCCCCCTCTTCAAACGGATCAATAACTTCTAGCTTCACAACATCTTCTTCATCCAATCCCAATAATGCAATCAAAAATCCTCTTGCAATATAATTCATTTTAAATAATTTGCGAAATGCATAATTGTTTGTCAATTGAATGTTTAATGGTTCTTTTTCTGCTGCCTTTTTTCTTAAATACTGTTCTCTTGAATAAATGGTATCTTTCATGCCCTTCCTCCTTTTTACATTAATATCCAATTTTTGTAATTTGAATTATACCAAGATGCTCTATTTATTTCAAGATATTTTTGTAATATTTTCCATTGTTTTACATTTCATTATTGCAAAAGCTTATTATAAAAGGAATCCTGCCATACAGGATTCCCTCCATTTTTACTATTTGATTTCACACGCCTTAACCTTTCTGCTTCATCCGCTTAATCACTTTAAGCCGTGTAAATTCCTCTCTTTCCTTCTCTTCCAGCTCATTCGAAATCTTATAAACCAATCCAGTATAAGTTGGAATCGTAATATTTTTAAGAGCATTTGCCCTCTTCTGTGTCTTCTTAATACTCGTTGCCAACCGATAAGCTGCATTTTCCACCATAGAAAGCTTGATCGTCAGATCCTTCACCTGCCGAAACGCTTCTCTTGCAATATCAATTGACTCAAATGTCCCATCCATCGCATACGTCAACTGATTCTCATGTGCATCATATTTCACATATGGAATCTCTGTTCCCATGATACTTCTTGTCTGAATCTGTATCGAATCCTCGATTGGAACCGTATAAGCAAGTTCTTCTACCTTACTGATCCCATGTTGGATATTCGCCCTCTGAAGGCATGCATACGCTCTTGTAAATGTTGTATCAATCTCTTCCTGTATATCTTTCGCCTCATCGATCAGATCCATCAGCTCACGAATCAGAATATTTCTTTTTTTATCCATCAGATCGTAACCCTGTTTTGCCAATGCAAGAGAATTCTTGGCTGCGATCAGATTTCCTTTGGTCGGGAATTCTCGTGGGTCCATAGTCTCACCACCTTTAGCTGTCCTGCTCTTTTGGCAGGTATTTATCGATGATCTTCGTGTCGATTCGATCCAATTCTTCTCTTGGCAGGATCTTTAATAATTCCCATCCAAGATCCAATGTTTCGATCATGGAACGATTTTCTTCCGGCCCCTGACCGATGTATCGTTCCTCAAATGCCTTTCCGAATTCCAGATATTTTTTATCAATTGGAGATAACTCATCTTCTCCGATAACAGATGCTAAGTTTCTTGCTTCTCCCACTTTTGCATAAGCGGAAAATAACTGGTTTGCAAGATCCTGATGATCTTCTCTTGTGTATCCTTCTCCAATTCCATCTTTCATCAGACGAGAAAGTGATGGCAAGACACTGATCGGTGGGTAAATGGACTGTCCGTTTAAGTTACGATCCAGTACGATCTGCCCTTCTGTGATATAACCAGTTAAATCAGGAATCGGATGGGTGATATCATCATTTGGCATTGTAAGAATCGGTAACTGTGTGACCGAACCTTCTGCCCCTTCGATGATTCCTGCACGTTCGTAAAGTGTCGCTAGTTCACTATATAAATATCCTGGATATCCTTTTCTGGATGGAATCTCTCCTTTGGATGAAGATACCTCACGCATCGCTTCCGCAAACGATGTCATATCTGTCAGGATAACTAAGATATGCATATTACAGTCAAATGCAAGATATTCTGCTGCAGTTAAGGCTACTTTTGGTGTGATCAATCGTTCTACAACTGGGTCATTTGCAAGATTTAAGAACATACATACATGATTTGCAACACCACTTTCCTCAAATGTCTTCTGAAAGAAATCTGCAACATCATGTTTGACACCCATTGCTCCAAAGACTACCGCAAATGGCTCATCTGAACCATCTCCTAAGGATGCCTGTTTTACGATCTGGGCTGCCAGCTGATCGTGTGGAAGTCCGTTTCCTGAGAAGATGGGAAGTTTCTGTCCACGGATCAGTGTTGTTAATCCGTCAATTGCTGAAATACCTGTACGGATATAATTTCTTGGATATTTTCTGCGGACCGGATTTAATGGAAGGCCGTTGACATCTCGTTTGACATCGGTGATCAGTGGTCCTAATCCATCGATTGGTTTTCCGATTCCGTTAAATGTTCTTCCTAGCATATCTGGTGCAAGAGAGACTTCCATCGGGTGTCCAGTTAATTTTGTTCTTGTATTATCAAGGGACATATTTTCCGTTCCCTCAAATACCTGAATCACCGCTTTATCTTCGTATAATTCAATGATCCTTCCGATTTTTTTCGTTTTTCCATCAACCGTAAATTCGACAATCTCATCAAAAAATGCGTCCTGTACTCCTTCCAGAATGACAAGCGGACCTTTGATGCTACTTAGTCCTAAATATTCAATTCCCATAAAATGACCGCCTCCTTATGCATTCTTTTCCAGTACTGCATCATAGAAATCATCAATCTGTTTACGGTAGAGATCCAGTAATTGCAGATTGTCATTCGGAACATCGTATTTGATCGCAATGACTTTCTCAAAGATCCCTTCTGCTTTTAGCACGCTCATTGGCATTCCTCTCGCTACAAGTTCCCTGCTCTTTTGATACAGATATAAAATAACTTCCATCATTTTAAATTGCTTCTCCATGGACACGCAGGTGTCATCTTTATGGAAAGCATTTTGCTGCAGAAATCCTAATCGGATCACCCTTGCGATCTCTAACGTTAATTTCTGATCATCTGGAAGAACATCCCCACCGATCAGTTTTACGATCTCCATCAAACTACTTTCCTGATTTAAGATCGCCATCAGACGATTTCGATAGTCCACAAAATTGGGGGATACATGATCTCTGTACCAGCCGCCGAGATCTGTCAGATATTCACTGTAACTCGTTAACCAGTGAATCGCTGGAAAATGTCTTGCGTAAGCCAAGGATTTATCAAGTCCCCAGAAGCAACGGACAAATCGTTTGGTATTCTGTGTAACTGGCTCTGAGAAATCTCCTCCCTGCGGAGATACTGCACCGATGATCGTTACAGAACCGTCCGTTCCATTTAAGTTGTGCATCATTCCAGCTCTCTCATAAAAAGCTGATAATCTGGAAGCTAAATATGCCGGAAATCCTTCTTCTGCTGGCATCTCTTCCAGACGACCGGACAATTCTCTTAACGCTTCTGCCCATCTTGAAGTAGAATCCGCCATGATCGCGACATCATATCCCATATCACGGTAATATTCTGCCAACGTAAGTCCTGTATAAATAGATGCTTCACGTGCTGCTACCGGCATATTGGATGTGTTGGCGATCAGTGTTGTTCGGTCCATCAATGGATTACCACTCTTTGGATCAACTAATTCTGAAAATTCTTCCAATACCTGTGTCATCTCATTTCCACGTTCCCCGCATCCGATATAAATGATAATATCCGCATCGGACCATTTCGCAATCTGATGCTGTGTCATTGTCTTTCCAGTACCAAAACCACCTGGAATTGCCGCAGTTCCACCTTTAGCAATCGGAAACATTGTATCCAGTATTCTCTGGCCTGTTACCAGTGGCACACATGCCGGAATCCTGTCGTGAACAGGTCTTGGAACCCTGATTGGCCATCTCTGGATCATTGTTAACTGTTTTTCCGTTCCATCGTCCAATCTTAACGTGATCATATGATCCTTGATCGCATGTTCTCCATCAGATGCCACAAAAGTAACCGTTCCTGTAAGATCTGGCGGCACCATGCATTTGTGTACGATGGCTCTTGTTTCCTGCACTTGGGCATAGATATCACCGCCATGAAGAACATCTCCTTCATTGACAACTAATTTTGTGTCCCACAATTTCTCCATATCAAGCGAATCTACGCTGATACCTCTTGTGATAAATGCACCTGCATTTTCTGCGATCCTCTCTAAGGGACGTTCAATTCCATCAAAAATGTTATCAAGGATTCCGGGAGCTAATGTGACGGATACTGCCTCCCCGCTTGCTTCCACGATCTCGCCCGGTTTTAATCCTGATGTTTCTTCATATACTTGAATCGTCGTACGGTCTTTATCCAGAGAAATGACTTCTCCAACTAATTTTTCTTTGCCGACATAAACCATTTCTGACATCTTAAATCCAGTATTTCCAGCCA